>JBGSQR010000536.1:0-6923 GCA_041737975.1 Geobacterales bacterium
AACCTGGCGTCGTAGTGTTGAATCCATAACGTGCTTCGATGCAGAAAGTGCCGTAGAGATTAAATGGAATTCCGAGAACCGTCAGAATCCATGTCAAAAACAGGAAAAACATAATGGCATGCAGAATAAATGAGGTACTAATGCTGTAAACAAGACTGTCATAAACTGCTATATACCCACCGAAAAGAAATACAGTCAAAATGGCATTGTCAAAAATTGATTCCCACAAGCCGGAGCGACTACTGTCCAGAGTATAGGCGGAACTTTTACGAAGCTTTTCCTGATCAATCGCATCTTCAAACCCTGACGGAACTGTGGTGCCATATTTTTTTAAGTGTTTAAGGTTGATATACCGCAGCCAGTAGGTAAATGCGGTTGTTACTGCAAAAAGCATAAAAATTATTATTTTCAAGTAAACTCCAGAATAAACTTAGTAGAATTTAAAAAGCCCCACCGTTTCCGGTGAGGCGACTCTTCTCAGCTTTTTAGAGCGTTAAGTATTTTGTCGGCAACATCCTTGCCGCTGATGTTGTAATTCCCCTTTGCCAGCTGTTCTCTGATTGCAGCAACCTTATCAAGACGAACCTGATCTTCACTTGGCACTACAGCCATCATTTCCTTCACTTTATCAGATATCTGTACATTGACAGCATCAGTTTTTTGTTCTGAAGCCGTTGGCTGTGCAAGAGGTACAGCCGCTTCAACTGTGCTTTTATGAACCTTATTCATGGCTGAAACGTGATTTTGTACTGTTGTCTCTACTTTCATAAGTGCTCCGATGTTTGCATCTGTCTGCAGCATGATTCACCCATCGGCATTTTACCCGTAAATCTTTAATTTCACCTGCCAGGTGCAGCTTGATTCATATCAAGAACTTCAACTTTGCCGAATCCGGTCAGTGGTTTATCAAACTTTGCCGCATCACCGATTACAACAATTTTAAATTGATCCGGCTTGAGGTACTTTCTGGCTGCATTTAGAATGTCGGCCTTTGAAACCTTGGCAATATTATCACGGTACTTTTCCAGATAATCAGGAGCATAATTATAAAACTCAAGTCGAGCCCTTTGCGTAACAATTGATGACGGACTTGTAAAACCAAACATGAATGAATTGATGATATATTCCCTGGCAGCAGACAACTCCTGATCACTAACCTCTTCTTTTGTCATTCCTGCAATAATTTCCTTCATCAAACTGATAACTTTCGCTGTAGTTTCAGCCTTGGTTTCCGTCTCTGCCATAAAACTGCCGGTAAAGCGTCTACCAATATCAAAATGGCTCCCCACGTTATAAGCCAGCCCCTGATTGGTGCGAATCTCCATCATTAGCCGGGAGGTAAAACTGCCACCCAGAATATAATCAAGCATACGAACGGCATAAAGATCCGGGCTGTCTTTGGATATTCCCATATGCCCCATGCGGATCACTGACTGACTGGCCTCTTTTCTCCCATACAGTATTTCCTGACTAAATACCGATTCAGGCTGTGGGATTACAGGCAGTTTCAACGGTTCAAGTTTTGCTGTTTTGCCAAAAAGTGCATTTAACTGACTAATTATCTCGTCGCGTTCAAAGTCTCCGGAAACGGCAAGAATCAAATTATCAATTCTGAAGAAGCGGCGATGAAAATCGATCATGTCCTGGCGGGTAATTGATTTAGCAGAAGCAAAAGTCGGAACATTACCCAGCGGGTGACCTTTATAAAGGATCTTACCCAACTCCCTTCCGGCAATCTCTTTAGGATCATCATTCTGCCGACGTAAACCTTCGATCATCTGTTTGCGGGCAATTTCCACACGTTGCTGGCTAAAGTCAGGACGAAGCAGTACATCACCAAAAATCTTCATGGTTCTGCTGAAATTTCTGGATAATGTGCCCAATGACACACTCCCCATATCTCTGCCAATAGAGCTCTCCACTGATGAAGCCATGAATTCCAGTTCCTGATCAATTATTTCCGGAGCAACTCCACCAACTCCGCCACTACGCATAACAGACCCGGTCATACCTGCAAGACCTGATTTGTCAGCTGATTCATAAACCGAACCGGTGCGAATCATGGCTGTCAAATTTATGATCGGCAGTTCCTTATCACGCAACAGAAATACCGGTATACCGCAATCAAGTACAGCACGTTCAGCCTGTGGTATCTGATAACTCAACTCAGGAAAAGTCATGCTCCGTGGATCATTTTTAGGGGCATCAGCCGCAAAGGCCGATGTAAAAGTTGTAAAGACTATCAGGAGTGAGATAACAAGACGTTTCATTTGCTTCCCCCCCCCTTTCTTGGAAATAAATCCAACAATTCGATTTTCGCGTGTAAAATACTGCTCGGCCACCCTCTGAATGTCAACTGCCTTTACCGCTGCCACCTTTTGCCGATACTCGATCATATATCTCCAGCTTCCAGCTATCGCCTCATATTCGGTCAGATTACGGGCCAGCCCACCATTTGTTCCCATGCGACGGGATTCTTCAAATTCAATTTTATTGAGTACCTGCTGCAGATCGCGCGCCTTGACCGGTTCACTCTTCAGCAACTCCAGTTCATCCAGGATCGCTTTTTCAACCTCCTGAATTGTATGTGGAGCCCGGGGATTTGCATTTATTACAAACAGATTGGGGTAACGACTACCCGGTGCATCAAAAACTCCGATATCTGCAGCAATCTGCTTTTCTATGACAAGTTTTTTATAAAGCCTTGATGTACGGCCCGCTCCAAGAATACTGGATATCACATCAAACACATAGTCATCGGGAGAAGAGATGGAGGGCTTGTGAAAACCGAGGATAATGGTCGGCTCTGATTCGGCAACATGTTCAATGCGCCGTTCACCGGACTGTTTTGGTTCAATGGCAGTAACCGGCGGCACAACAGAGCCCGGGGCTATATCGCCAAAATAGTTCTCCACCATAGCAATAACAGCCTTGGGTTGAATATCGCCTACAACAGCAATGATGGCATTATTAGGTGCATAGTGACTTCGAAAAAAACGTTCCGCCTTGCTGCGGGTCAGATTTTCAATATCCGACATCCAGCCGATGGTCGGCTGACCATAGGGATGGGAAAGATATGCCGATGCCAGAAAGGTTTCCCATAATTTGCTTTCCGGGTCAGTTTCGTATGAGCGACGCCTTTCTTCCATAACCACGGAACGCTCTGAATAAAACTCTCGCAGCACAGGATTTTTCATGCGGTCCGATTCGATTGCAGCCCACAACTCAAGTTTGTTGGCTGGCAGGTTGATCAGGTAGGTTGTTCCGTCACGACTGGTGAAAGCATTGTAACCGGACCCACCGTTTTTGGCATACAGCTCGAAAAACTCATCTTTAACTGCAAATTTTGAGGCCTCGGTCTCCAGCTTCAACAGCTGTTTTTCTAACTCCGTAACCTTATCCTTGTCTTTTCTGTCACCCTTGGCCTTTTCTGCCAGCAGCAGCTGAGCAGTCTTCTCGATCTGATCCAACAAGGGCTGCTCGGCAGCATAATCCTTGGTTCCCAGGGTTTTGGTCCCCTTGAAAAGCATATGCTCCAGCATATGGGCGATGCCGCGCTCATCACTACGTTCATCCACGCTGCCTACCCGGAAGCGGATCCAGGCAGAAACTGTAGGTGAGGTATGTCTTTCCACCATCAGCAGTTTCATGCCATTCTTCATCGTATGTTCAATAACTTTATCTTCCAGTCCTGCAGCAAAAGCAGAGGATATAATCAGACAATAAACAAACAGTATAAAAAATATTTTTTTCATGTATTAACCTCAGATTTAGTTTTACTAAAACAGTGAGAACTTGACATATCTTCCGGGGTTTTTCTTGATATCACTGACCAGGCGGTCAACAGAATCGACCATATTGTTGACCCGCTCGTAGAGCTCCTTGTCATTAATGGCCTTGCCTAAAGAGCCATCACCTTTGCTGACCCGTGCAGTAATTTCCTCAATGGCCTTGACAGAGTTATCGGCGCGGTTTAACAGCGTGATCCCTTTGTCATATAATTCCCGTTCATTGATCAGTTTGCCGATAGTGCTGTCCTTGGAATTCAGTTTTTTGTTGAACTCATGCACATCCTCTGCAGCCTGTGCGCTCTTGTCCGCCAGCAAAACCAGCTTGTTGTAAAGCGCTTTATCATAGATCAGCTTGTTCATGGTTCCATCGGAGGACTGTATATCCTGCAAGGTTTTGTCGGCACGGTTGAGAATGCTGATCAACTTATTAAACGGCTCCGGATCGCGGTTGAGCCTGCCGAGGGTTCCCTCGCCCCGGTTGATGGTGATTGTCAAGGCACTCAGTTCATTGGTCAGCTTGACGATGTTGTGATACAGCTCCGGATCAGTGGTCAGCTTACCCAGAGTTCCTTTTCCCTGGGTGATGCTGTCAACAATGACATTAACCCGATCAAAGGTTGCCCCGGCCTTTTGCAGTACATCGTCCAGCTTGGCGACCGAAGTACCCCGCAGAAGTTGCGGCGGCACTTCAGAGTAGATTTGCGAAGGGGTGATATCGACATATTTTTCTCCCATCAGCCCCCGGGTCTTTATGCCTATTTTTGAATCCTGGCCGATCTTGCGCAACGCTTCATGGTCAGCCTCGACAAGAATCTGCACCTCATTTGTGTTTTTGGGATTGGAAAAACGGATATCCGTTACAACGCCCACATCTACTCCCGCCAGCCAGACCGGTGCGCCTTCCTTGAGACCGGCCACATCATCCATGACAACCAGCAGCTTGCCTTTGGGCACGAACATTTTGGTTTTCTGCCCCATCAGCAGCACCCCTCCAATAATAAAGAGGAGGGCGATAAATATGAAAACTCCGGCCCTAACCTGTGCCCAGCCTATTTTATTGCTTCTTTCCATATCATTGTCCTGTTTATTGAGTCATGCGTTTCAAACAAATAATGACTGATCCGATGGCAGAAGGAACTCACTCACCTCCGGAATATTACATGCCCGCAACTCAGCTTCAGTCCCTTCAAATATCATTCTGGCATTATGAAGAAAGGTAAAGCGCTCGGAAGTCGCAAAAGCTGTTGGCAGATCATGGGTCACCATCAAAGTAGTTTTACCATCGGCCTGCAGGCGCTGTATCAGGTTACAGATATTGTAAACCCCAATCGGATCCAGTCCGGTTGTCGGCTCGTCAAAAAATATACAATCCGGATCTGCGGCCAGTGCCCGCGCTATTGCCACCCGCTTCTTCATGCCGCCGGAGAGTTCAGACGGGTAAAGGTTCAGGGCTCCTTCCACTCCCACAAAGCTCAGTTTTTCCACCACGACCTGTTCAATCTCACCCTGACTGAGTCGCCCCTCTTCAAAGAGACGATAGCCCACATTCTCTCCGACAGTCATGGAGTCAAACAACGCCCCGCCCTGAAAAACAATGGCAATACTTTTACGAATCTCCATATATTGGGATTCCCGCAGACCGGTAATACAATGATCGCCGATAAAGACCTTTCCGGAATCAGGTTGGAGCAGCCCGAGCAGAAGCTTTAAAATAGTGGTTTTGCCCGCACCGCTGACCCCCAGAATAGTGCGATTGACACCACTCTCCAGACAAAAATCGAAGTTTTCCAGAATCCTGCGTCCGTTGATTGAATAGCTGAGGTTTTCCATGCGGATGGAGCTGCTCATGCCTGCTCAACCCCGCCCATGGCCAGGATCATCCTGCACTCGTTATCTGTAACAGGCTGGATCGAAAGCCGACTGCGCTTTACCAGCGGCATATCCGCCAGCAGGGGGTTAGATTTGATCTGCTCCAGCGTTACTTCCCTTTTCATCGGTTTCAGATAGCGCACATCCACCATGTACCAGATCGGATTTTCCAGCGTTGCCTTTGGATCGAAATGTTCATTCTCCGGGTCACGGGCTGTAAAGTCAGGATACCCTTCCCGCACAACTTCGGCCAGACCAACAATCGCCGGTTCTGGAATACTGCTGTGATAGAACAGCACCAGATCACCCGGCTTGATGGAATCACGCAGAAAGTTACGAGCCTGGTAATTTCGGACTCCGTCCCAATGTTCTGTCATATCAGGGCGACTCTTAAGATTTTCAAAAGAGAAACAGCCCGGTTCAGTCTTAAACAGCCAGCAGTTCATATTCAACCACCTTAGCGAAATGCCACAAAAATTTTAGTAATAAAAAAATCTGACACGAGAATCATTACTGAAGACATCACAACCGCCTGCTTGGCAGCGGTCCCGACCGCTTCGGCACCGCCCCTGGTATTAAGTCCGACATAACAGCCGGTCATTACTATGATCAAGCCGAAAACCGTTGGTTTGACCAACCCCTCGATCAGGTCCTGAAAAACCATGAACTGAGGTATGCCTTTGATGTACATGGTCAGATTGATATTATAGTTAGCGGCCATGACATAGCCGCCAACAAGCGAAAAGCAATCAGCAACCACCGTCAAAAGCGGCATTGCCAGAAGCATGGCCTTCAGACGCGGGGTCACCAGTCGCTGGACAATATCAGTCCCTTCCACCCGCATAGCATCAACCTGCTCCGTAACCACCATACTGCCCAGTTCAGCAGTTATGGCAGAACCGACACGGCCGGCTACCATCAAGGAGGCCAGCACCGGGCCCAGTTCCTTGATCATGGTCACAGCCACCATGCCGCCGACATAGCTGGTAGCAGCAAATGTCTTGAGCTGTATCAGGGCCTGCAGAGCCATGACCATGCCGGTGAAAAGTCCTGTCAGCGAACAGATGAATAATGAGGAAAATCCCAGCTTGTCGAATTGAATGACAGATTCACGGTAGTATAAAGGTCGACGGAAGATACGCAGCACAGCTCCCCATATCAGGACAAAATACCCCTGAAGATCTCCAAAGAACCGCACCATGATTTTGTCAATCACTGCAATATTCATTACCTTACAGCGCCACCGCAAGCGCTTCACGGGCT
>JBGSQR010000561.1:0-4236 GCA_041737975.1 Geobacterales bacterium
GGGTTAATTCAGCCAGAAGCGCCTGAGCTGGCTCCGCACCAAACGCAGGATATACGAACAGCATTAATCCGGCAAAGGCTCCGAGCGATTTTAGGCAGATTTTTTTATTCATAGGCCGGAAATTATAGAGGAGAACACAAACAATGTCAATTACTGCTAACTCGTTAAATTTCAACAAGTTAGTACATTACATCTTCATCATCTGCAACTGATGTTTTGCTGGTTGCCATCTCCTCATTTTGGAGATAACAGACCAACTGCATTCCTAACAGCACAATTATCCAACCGGCAAGAATCCAGACCATAAAAACCGGCAGCAGGGAAAGCGCTCCGTAAATAGCATTTTTCCTTGAAACTCCCAACTGTAAATGAACAAATGCCCACTGCACTATCTGCCAAACTGTTCCGGCAACAAGTGCTCCAATCATTGCGTGTTTGACTCTTATTTTTAAATTCGGAATGAACATGTACAGGCAAAACATGGCAATCCAGGCGCTCAGATACGGTACGAAACTAAAAACTGCAAGAAAAAGCTGCCCCAGGACTGGTACTTTAAAAAACCACTTGATAATATCCTGATTTTGCAATGCCGTTGTAATACTGACGGCCATGGCAATTAACAGAGGAATTCCAATAATGACAATCAGGTAGTCGCGCAATTTATGATGATAAGACTTACCTCTGTCCAACTCCCAGATCTGGTTAAAGGCGTCTTCCACATTGTCCAATGTAAACATGACCGACATAAACAGGGCAATCAAACCAGCTGCCCCCAAAGATCCCACATGTGTATTGCTGATATATTTCATAATACTGACAACGATTTCATGCGAACCGGCTGATACATTGGAAAGAATTACAGGGGTCATACTGTTATGCAGATCCATTATTTTCAGCACTGAAAATACTATCGCTAGGAAAGGTACGATAGAAAACATACTTGAAAATGCAAGGGCTGACGCATGGGTCATACAGCGATCGCTGTTAAACTTTCGTGCAAGATATACGACAATATTCAGTAGTTGCCTGGTTTTTACCAAAAGACTCACCTTATAAAAAAAGCCCACCTTTCGAAGTGGGCTTTTTTTGTTTTATCCGGAATAAATCAAGAAGCGGAACTGCGCTCTTTTTCTCTCTGCATAGCCTCACGACCAGCCTCAATAGCGGAAGCCAGAATTGATTTCTTTTCTACAATTGTTTCCTTGCTGTCATCAATTGCAGTTTTAATTTTTTCCTGTGCTTCTTTGGTATATTCTTTAATCTTATCAACCGCATCCTCGGTGAAATCAGTTATGGTTTCACGCATTTCCGAGCCGGTTTTAGGGGCATAAAGCAAAGCCAATCCTGCTCCTATAGCTGCTCCGGCAACAAAAGACACAAGTACTGTTCCGGCGGATATCCCTTTTTCATCAGACATAGTCATTTTCCTCCCCGCATATTTAGATAACGTTGAAGCATGTATTTCCCTGCCACCTTGGCACCAGTTGCCCAGACCGAAGTAACATTCAAAAGACTTGATACCGTGCCGATTGTACGGTTGATCGTATTGAGATTGTTTCCGGTCTCGCCAAGTGCAGACATAAAACAATTCAGATCATCAGTTTTTTCTGCAACCCCCTTGGAGATTGTCTTCATTTCAGCCAGAACTGCCGTTAACTCCTGTAGAGTGGGCTTAAGCTCCTGTTGAATCATGTCAGTCAAAAGCCCGGCTGACAATGCTGTCCTTTTTATGGCAAGCAGGGTCGGTACCAGTGTTAATACAAATATTGCAGTTGATGCCGCAATGACAATCATCGCAAAATCAGTAAATGTCATCTATACCTCCAGTTGATCAATCACTCCTTGATATAGGAGTCCATTGAGTATAAATCAAATCCTGAATAATTCAATTGAATTAATCCATGTGGATGCCTGGAACAACGGGCAAAAAACTTACAATTTTCAAGAGACTGAAAAATCTCAAACACACTTAAATACTAGTAGGTTTTACCAAGCAACTTTACAATCACCTCTTCTGCTGCCGTATACGGGTCTTTTGAATGATCGCCCATGCCGTCCACAACCTTGTCGAGAGTCCCATCAAGCTCCATAAACGCCATCACGTTTTTAATCAGGCTGTCACGAAGGATATCCAGGAAGTGTACCTCGTTACGCTTACGAAGGAATTCATTAATCATATCGCCTGAAAACAGAAAATCACGATGTGTCATAATTTCATCCACCAGCTCTTCGATTCCGGTTCCTCTCTGGGCAACAGTCCTCATGACCTTTGGATTCCAACGCCCATCATCACAAGGATCGCGCATTTCAAGCATGAACTCAAGTTCTCTGGCTGTGCGATCTGCACCATCACGATCAGCCTTGTTAACTACAAAGACATCGCCAATCTCCAGAATACCGGCCTTGATCGCCTGAATATCGTCTCCCATACCTGGAACCATAACAACACAGGTAGTGTGGGCAGTCTTAACAATATCAACCTCATCCTGCCCGACGCCTACTGTTTCAATGATGACGATGTCCATTCCAATGGCGTCCATGACAAGCGCAACGTCGGCTGTTGACCGGGAAAGCCCTCCCAGAGCGCCACGTGTTGCAAGACTGCGGATAAAGACACCTTCATCAGTCGCATGGCGATTCATACGGATTCTGTCACCCAGAATTGCACCACCGGTAAAAGGGCTTGTCGGGTCAATAGCAACAACTCCGACCTTTTTGCCGCGATTACGGAATGAAGCTGTCAACTGGTCAACCAGAGTTGACTTGCCGGCTCCCGGAGGACCGGTTATTCCAATGATGTATGCTTTACCAGTATGGATGTAGAGTTTTTTCAACTCTGTAATCGCTTCCGGCATATTGTCATCAATATCACGCATCAGCATCGCTGCCGATCGTACATCGCCTTTAAGAACCATATCTGCAAGTGACATAGAATTGTTCCTGTTCATTTTTGGAGTATAAAACTAATGAGATCATAAGCCGGACTCGATCAAAAGGTAGATGGCAAAAATCACGGATATACCACTGGAAGGCATCAGAAGGTGTTTCGATTATCGGTCCGATGTCTTCACAAAGTATGAATAGCACCCGGAAGATCGAATAGGACTACATGTGCTGCCGAATAAAAAGAAACCGGGCCGGGCACTTAAGACCCGACCCGGTTCATTTTATTAATATAATCTGGCAGTATTACTGCCTATCAGATTAAGCTCTGGTAGTAATGGTTGAGGATACCCATTTAACGATATCTTCTGTTGAAGTTCCTGGTGTAAAAACTTCGCTGATACCGGCAGCCTTGAGGCCTGGGATATCGTCTTCAGGAATAACGCCGCCGCCGAAAACCTTAATTCCGGTAGCGCCTTTTTCTTTCAGCAACTGTGTTACACGTGGAAGCAGTGTATTGTGTGCGCCAGAAAGAATGGACAGACCAACGCAGTCAACATCTTCCTGAATAGCAGCAGCAACAATCTGCTCAGGAGTCTGATGAAGACCGGTATAAATTACTTCAAAACCAGCATCACGGAAAGCACGAGCAACAATCTTAGCACCACGATCATGTCCGTCCAGTCCTGGTTTACCAACAAGTACGCGTAATTTTCTTGCCATTGAAATCTCCTTTTTTCATAAAAAAATAATTTACTGCATGACTGCATCTAATGCACCGAATAGACGCTTATTTCACCAAATCAAGCACTGCTTATTTATTAATAAAAACAACTCTAAGACCTTATCAAAAAAATGACTTGTCGTGACTCGTCAACTACATTTCTATTCCTGTACGGGCTGGCACTCCAGCTTTATAATAATGCTTTATTTCACGCATTTCTGTTACAAGATCAGCCGCTTCAATCACCTTCTCAGAAACATTGCGCCCAGTTAGAATAAGTTCAACCTTTTCAGGCCTGATATGAATCAATTCTAGAACTTGCTCAACATCTATCAAACCAAAACCGACTGCACCATTAATCTCATCAAGCACTATCAAATCAAAATCGCCTGACAAAAGTATATTCTTGGCCTGCTCAAAAGCTTCCTGAGCAACTCGGCGATCTTCAGTTATGTCTTTGACGTTAACCCATCCTGGCCGACCGGTATTTACTATGGTCAATAGAGGGGCCAGCTTTTCAGCAACCAGATGTTCGCCGTAAGGGCCACCACCTTTTATGAACTGAAAAAAACAAACTCTCAAGCCACGACCAACAGCCCGCAATGCCAATCCAAGTGCTGCCGTTGTCT
>JBGSQR010000588.1:0-3264 GCA_041737975.1 Geobacterales bacterium
CGGATGTTGATTTCATCTACAAGCATTGAATTGATTTCAGTCAGTTTACTGGTTCTTTCAATGATTTTTGAGTCAAGTATTTCGTTAGAGTTTTTAAGCAGTATTTCTGCTTCCTTGCGGGTGGTAATATCCTGATGGGTTATGACAGCACCGTTTTCAGCCCTGAGGCCCAAAGGAACTACGGTCATCAAAAACCAGCGCTGCTGCTCCGCACTGTGACAGGGGTATTCCATGGTAAATTGTTTCAAGGTCCCGTTCAGAACCAATTCTATTCCTGAAATAGCGGCAGCCGCATCTTCGTTATTATCATCTGACGCCTTGCGGCAGACCTCACAGTAATTGGAACCTATCGCTACTTCTGGTGTTTCGGCAGCACCATTGCTGGCTGCAAACTGCTTCCAGGCATTGTTGACGGCTAAAATTGTCCCCTGGCTGTCAATCACTGCTATATGGGCGGAAATGGCCTGCAATGTTTTGCTGCTCAGATCCTGGCTTTTTTGCAGTTCTTCCTGCGTCTGCTTGACCTGGCTTATATCCAGGTTAATTCCTGCCCAGTAAATAATTTTTCCATTGTCATCTTTTACCGGGACGCCTCGCGCCAGAACCGGATGCCATTTACCGTCTTTACCACGGTATCTGTGCTCAATATCCCAGTTACCTTCAGTTCTGACGCATTCTTTCCAGGTTGCGATGGTCTGTTCCACGTCGTCAGGGTGCAGTACATCACCCCAGCCAAACCCGGAACACTGTTCCTGGGTGATGCCGACCATTGCCAGGAATGATTCGCTGGCATAAATGTTTTGCCCTTCGGTATTGCAAACCCAGATGCCGTAGTTATTTGCTTCACCGATAGCCCGATATAGTTTTTCGCTTTCGCGCAATGATTTTTCCGAGTTTTTTAGAGCCGAAATGTCCGTGATTATCATGCGACATTCAAGGCTGGACTGGTTGGCTATGCCCTCTATCTGCACATAAAGAGGTGGTTTTAATTTTATTGTAAGTGTGATTTCACAGGACTGTCTGGTCTGGCTGTTAAAAGTATTTTCAATAAAATCAGAAAATACCGGTTGGTCTTCAGGTGAGACAAACTGACAAAAGTTACGGCCAAACAGTATGGAACGTTCCATTTCCAAAAGTGCTGAACCGGTCAGGTTGAGCTCAATGATTTCCCCTTTGCTGTTTAGCGTGAAGTAGCCTATGGGTGCAAAGTCGAACAGGTCGGTGTATTTCTCCAGGGAAACATCCAATACATCCCTGATTTGCCTTAGTTCCTCATTCTGCATTTCCAGCTCAATCTGGTGAACTTCCAGCTCATGGATAAGCCGATGAACATCTTCAGCGGGGCGTGATAAATCAAATTCAGTTGATTTTTCGCGCACTCTGTTTTCGGCCAGTTTTCGTAGCTCGCTGCTGGTTGAAGAATTTTTTGGATTTTTGCCTGTAATCATTTCTGATCCTCTTGGCTAAAAAATAAAAATATTATAATCCTCTGTGATGAAAACAACAATATTACAAATGTAATAACAGGTTTACTAAGTACGCGTTATGCCGAATTTCCTCATCCTGGCCCGAAGTGTGCTGGCATTCAGACCCAGAAGCAGGGCTGCGCCATTGTTGCCCTCTATCCGCCAGCCGGTCTTTTTCAATACCTGCAGGATGTGATCATGTTCCAGTTCACACAACGCCATTACCTCTTGTCCTGCCTGTGGTTCTTCCGGTTTTTGAGGTGTTCCGAAGCGATCCAGTACCTGAAGTGAACTGCCTGTGCTGATAATCACTGCCCGTTCAATAACGCTTTCCAGTTCACGCACATTTCCGGGCCAGTGGTATTGCTGCAGGGTGTTCAATGTACTTGAAGAAACAGTATCAATTTTCTTGCCGATTTTCTTGTTGAATTTATCAACAAAATGATTGACCAGCAGTCCGATATCTTCCTTGCGCTGCCTGAGTGACGGCATGGTAATCGGAAAAACATTCAGGCGATAATACAGATCTTCCCTGAATCGCCCTTTACTGATTTCTTCCTCCAGGTTACGATTGGTGGCCGCTATGATCCTGACGTCAACCTTGATTGTGCGGGGGCTGCCCAGACGTTCAAATTCACCATCCTGTATGACGCGCAGTAATTTGCATTGCAATTCCATGGGCATATCCCCGATTTCATCAAGAAAGATTGTGCCGCCGTCAGCCAGCTCGAAACGCCCGATCTGCCGCACATCCGACCCGGTGTAGGCGCCTCTTTCCCGACCGAACAGTTCGCTTTCAATCAGTGCCGCCGGGAGTGTGGTGCAGTTGACGGTGATCAGGGGGCGGTTCTTGCGGGTGCTTCTGCTATGGATGGCTCGTGCCACAACACCTTTACCAGTGCCTGTTTCACCAAGCAGCAGAACAGTGGCATTCATGGCGGCCACCTGCTCAACCTGGACAAATACGCGCGTGAGGGCATCACTGTTGCCGATGATTTCGCCAAAGTTGTACTGCTGGGCAACCTCCTGCTGCAGGTATACGTTTTCAGCCTGAAGGCGGTCTTTCAAATGCTTTATTTCTGAATATGTGCCCAACAGAGACTTTTCTGCTTTTTTGCGTTCACTTATTTCCTCTGTCAATTGCAGATTGGAGCTGGTCAGCTCTTTGGTCCGCTCATCGACAGTTTTTTCCAGTATTTTGCTGAAATCAAGGATCTTCTTATACAGCAGCCGTACTTCAAGCATGTTGTGGATGCGTGTTTTGACCTCAACCAGATCAAAAGGCTTGCTGATGAAGTCCTTGGCACCGGCTTTCAAAGCACGCAGCTTATGATCCGGCTGGGCCGTCAGAACCAGGATGGGAAGATAGTCGTCGGTGTGTTTTGACTGAAGGGCTTCCATTACCTGAAAGCCGTCCATGACCGGCATCTGCAGGTCAAGCAGGATCAGGTCGTAGCTGTTTTTGTCATGCAGTTTAATGACGTCTCTGGGGTTCATTGTTGAAGTAACATTGCTATAACCCGCATCGCTCAGCAGTTGTTCCAGCAGGCAGATGTTGGCATTCTGGTCGTCAACGATCAGGATGCGGGCTTTGAAAATGTCGGACTCAGCAAGTATCATGTTTGTTCCTTTTGATATTTCTGGTGAAGATTAGTAAAAATCTTCAGAAAAGAAGGCTAAACAATTCCCTCTCCATGAGGACCTCAGTGGCCTAAAGGAGAGGGTTAGGGTGAGGGGGAAATGTTGATGCATCCGGCTCTGCTGCCCCCTCATCCGGCCTTCGGCCACCTTCTCCTTT
>JBGSQR010000005.1:0-13160 GCA_041737975.1 Geobacterales bacterium
TTCCTTATAAATACAAATTTGCCATTCCTTCGCGCATCAAAATCATGGCTGACCTGGATATTGCCGAACGCCGCAAGCCACAGGATGGAAAAATCGACTTTAAGAAATTCGGACCTCTGGACACGGAACTGCGTGTTGCCACAATGCCTACAGTTGGTGGTCTTGAGGATGTGGTCATCAGGGTTCTGGCCAGTGGTGACCCGATGCTCTTCAAAGATCTGGGGCTGACAGAACGCAATATGCGCATTTTCCAGGAAGCCCTGGAAAGTCCTCATGGGCTGGTCCTGGTGGTAGGACCAACCGGTTCAGGTAAAACGACAACTCTGCATTCCGGTCTTGCTCAAATCAACACGACAAACCGTAAAATATGGACGGCTGAAGATCCGGTTGAAATATCCCAACCGGGTTTGCGGCAGGTACAGGTAAACCCGCGTATTGGTTTTACTTTCGCTGTTGCGTTGCGATCATTTCTTCGTCTTGACCCGGACGTAATAATGGTTGGTGAGATGCGTGACCTGGAAACAGCAGGAACGGCGGTGGAAGCCTCATTAACTGGCCATCTGGTTTTTTCTACTCTACATACCAATTCAGCTCCGGAAACAGTTACACGTCTGTTGGAAATGGGGCTTGATCCCTTCAGTTTCTCTGATTCACTGTTGTGTGTTTTGGCACAGCGCCTTGCAAGAAGGCTTTGCGTAGATTGTAAGGAATCATACCAACCCAGTGAGTTTGAAATTAGTGAGTTGATTGATGAGTATGGTCGGGATTATTTTGCCATGTCCGGAGTTTTGCCCGGTGATTTTAATATGGCCAAGGCGGTCGGATGCAGTCGATGTAATCAAACCGGTTACCGTGGACGGTTGGGTATACATGAGTTATTGGAGTGCACCCCGGCACTGACCAGTTTGATAAAGAAAAAGTCCGATACTGACAATATTCGTGTGCAGGCGGCACTGGATGGTATGACGACTCTTAAACAGGATGGTTTGTTAAAGGTTTTTCAGGGACTCACTGATGTTCATGAGATCAGAAGGGTATGTATAAAGTAAGGATGAGTTTGATTAAGTTGATATTGATTGTATCCAGGAGCATAAACGTTTTTTTGTTCTAACCTCCCAATCCTCTGCTGATCATCTTTCATTTCTGTCAAAAATGTGACCAAGCTTGTTTATTTCTGAAAGCATGTAGTGGTCGATCAGGTTGCCAGATTCATCTGGGAACATCCTTCGCTCAGGTAGTTACGGGCAATGCTCTTGTCAACAACCCAGTAAAGGTTGTCTCTGCCTAGTAGGATTGATACCGGAGTGTCCAAGCTGATAGCATACATCTGGGCTACTGAATAAAATGGAAATTTGGCGTACATTATTGACTCCATGTTTTTAGTAAGTAGAAGTTATTTTCTGCGATCTTTTGGCCGGAAATAACTTCGTTAACGTACTTATCTTGTTTATAAGGGTTAGGTTTAATCTCTGTGTTGCTGATTGTTGTTTATGCAGAAGGTATGCCAAGTTTGTATTGTAATGATATCAGTATGTTGTTGGTGTTTGTTCAAAATAATGACATTGTGCGGGTGGTTGTGTTAAATGGCCTGTCGTAAAGTTGACGCAAAAGGGTTTGGAGCTTTGGATACTGTTTCGCTATTGAGCAGATATTTGTCTGGTAAAGCTTTTGAAATTGTTCTTGCTCACAGTATTGAGGTTTCGGAGCTGGCAATAGCTGTCTGTAACCATCTCCGTCTATCTGAACCTGAAATGCTTATTGTGCAGCAGGCTGCCATGCTGCATGATATTGGAGTGTGTCGGGTTAAGGCGCCGGACCTTGGTTTGGGTGAAGGGCATCCGTATATAATGCATGGGATTTTGGGACGTGAGATTCTGGAGCAAGAGGGATTGCCGCAACACGCCCTGGTCTGTGAACGGCATATAGGAGTTGGTCTGACGGTTGAGGATATCGTTAGTCAAACTCTGCCATTACCGCTTCGCAACATGACTCCGTTAACAGTTACTGAAGAAATTGTCTGCTTTGCGGACCTTTTTTATTCAAAAAAACCGGGTAAGATGGTCAAGAGAAAGTCAATTAAGTCTGTTAGAGATAATCTTTCACATTTTGGTGAGAAAAAAGTTCTAATATTTGATTCATGGGTACAGCGTTTTGGGGTGGTCGGTTGACGGTTATAAAATTTAGTCTGTTTTATTTGATTTTTTTGGGTAATTTTAATAGAACATAAGTTGAAAGCCTGTATTTAGCGGATGTAACAGTCAAAACTATTGCTTTTTGCAAGCCGATGCACTACATTCAATATCCCATTTTTGCATTAAATCCTTCCAGGTGGATTCCATTGCAACATACTACAATAGAACAACTTCGAATGCAGATTGACAATATTGATGATCAGATCGTAGGGCTTCTGAATGATCGATCAAGGATCGTTCTGGATGTTGGACGTTTAAAGTCCGGGAACAATATGCAGTTTCATGTACCTGGCCGTGAACGCCAGATATATGAACGCCTGCTCGGTAACAATCCCGGTCCATTTCCCAATGATGCCCTTAAAAGTATTTATCGTGAGATAATATCGGCCTGTCTTGCTCTGGAATCGCCAATGAAAGTCGCATTTTTGGGGCCTAAAGCGACTTTCAGTCATTTGGCGACCATGCAGCAGTTTGGTCTGTCAGCAGAGCTGGTTCCTCTTAAGTCAATTCCTTCCGTGTTTGAGGAGGTTGAAAAAGGTAAGGCTCTCTACGGTGTTGTGCCGGTGGAAAATTCTACCGAAGGTGTTATCTCTCACACACTTGATATGTTTGTTGACAGTAGCCTGAAAATTACTTCGGAAATTTTACTGGAGGTTCATCACGACCTGCTTTCCCGTACCGGTAGAATGGAAGATGTCAAAAAGGTTTACTCACATGCGCAACCTATTGCTCAGTGCCGTCAATGGCTGGAAAGCAATTTGCCAGGTATTCCGTTGGTAGATGTTGCTTCAACTGCTGTTGCGGCCCAGATTGTCAGTGAAGACTATTCTGCAGCTGCTATTGCTAGTGAACTGGCCGCTTCCATGTACGACCTGAAGGTTATCAAGAGTAGGATTGAGGATCAGGTCAACAATTTTACCCGTTTCCTGGTTATTAGCCGTAATGCCTGCGAACGTACCGGTAACGACAAAACTTCCGTTCTTTTTTCTGTTAAAGATGAACCGGGAATTCTTTGCCGTATGCTGGAGCCATTTGCCAAGCGCGGTATTAATCTTTCCAAGATTGAGTCCCGTCCCTACAAACAGAAAGCGTGGGAATACATTTTTTATCTGGATCTGTTCGGCCATGCGTCAGACCCGGAAGTTGTTCTGGCCCTGGAGGAACTCAAAGGGTGTTGCCAGTTCCTGAAGATACTCGGATCATATCCGCGGTCGATGTAGGGGCGTTTTTATATGTCATATATAATTGATAGGTTGGCTATTGTCGGCGTTGGTCTGATTGGAGGCTCTTTTGCCCGTGCACTTCGCGAGGCGGGAGTTGTCAAAACCATAGTCGGTATCGGCAGGTCACGGGCAAATCTGGAGCAGGCGCTCTCACTCGGTATTGTTGATGAGATTTCATTTAGTGCCGTTGAAGGTGTTAAAGGGGCAGGGCTGGTATTCATATCAGTTCCGGTCTGTTCAATAGTTTCCACTGTCAGAGAAATATCGACCGCTATATCCGATGGTTGTATTGTTACAGACGGCGGAAGTGTCAAAGCAGAGATTGTCCGGGAGTGCGAGCTTTTGATGCCGTCTGGATGCCACTTTGTTGGCGGACACCCGATTGCAGGCACTGAACATTCCGGTGCAGCAGCCTCATTTGCCACACTTTATAGAGGCAAACGATGTATATTGACTCCAACAGAAAAAACTGATCCGATTGCTCTCGAGATTGTCTCACGGCTCTGGGATGCTACGGGAGCAGTTGTCTGTCCGATGGAAGCGGGCCATCATGATCGAATATTTGCCGAAATTTCACATTTGCCCCATGTAATTGCTTATGCACTGGTACATGCGGTAGGAACAGCTGATGTTGAGGGAGAAAATGTATTGTCCTACACAGCCGGAGGTTTTCGCGATTTCACCAGAATTGCTTCTTCCGATCCGGCTATGTGGCGTGATATCTCACTGATGAACAGGCAGGCTTTATTGGCCAGTGTGGACGGCTTTAGTGCCAGCCTGGCTGAGTTGAGAAAAATCATTGAACAAGGTGATGGAGACGCCCTGGCAGATTTTTTTACAACGGCCAAGCGTTTCAGGGACGGTATTCTTTAGCAAGTCGGTTTTATGTTGCCTTAATGTTTTTTCTCGAGAGTTACCTGTAATTTATAATTCCAATGGAGTTTTAGTGAATATGATAACAATTTCTTCAACCTCCCACTTGCGCGGTGAAATTAATGTCCCGGGTGATAAATCTATTTCACATCGGTCGATCATGCTTGGGGCCATAGCAAATGGCGTTACCACTGTCAGAGGTTTTCTGCGCGGTGAAGATAATATGGCGACGATGTCAGCATTTCGTGCAATGGGCGTTGAAATCAATGACGATGGAACAACAATTGCCATTCAAGGAAAAGGCTTACATGGCCTTTCCGAACCTCAGGATATTATTGATTGTGGAAACTCCGGTACGTCCATGCGTCTTTTGACCGGCCTGCTTTCTGGACAACCATTCTATTCTGTATTGACCGGTGATCAATATCTACGAAAACGTCCCATGAAACGGGTTGTTGATCCTCTTACCGCCATGGGGGCCCGTATTATCGGCCGTGATCATGGCAACCTTGCTCCACTGGCAATCAGCGGTTGTCCACTGACAGCAACAGGATACGAATCGCCGGTTTCCAGTGCACAGATCAAATCTGCTATCATGTTGGCCGCTCTTTATGCCGATGGTGATACATCATTCCGTGAACCAAGTTTGTCGCGTGATCACTCCGAGCGGATGTTCCGCTTGTTTGGAGCCTCCATAGAGCTGTTTTTTAATGGGATCACCGTCAAGGGCGGGGTAGAGCTTCAGGCTCAGGAGATAAATGTTCCCGGAGACATCTCTTCCGCAGCATTTTTTATTGTTGCCGCTCTGATCACTCCCGGTTCAGAATTGTTGATAAAAAATGTAGGTGTCAACCCGACGCGTACAGGCGTTATTGATATACTGAAAGACATGGGAGGCAAAATTGAGCTTCTCAATCAACGAGAAATATCAGGTGAGCCGGTAGCTGATCTTCTGGTTCGCTCATCGATCCTTAAATGTGTTGATATCAAAGGTGATGTTGTTCCAAGAGCGATTGACGAGTTTCCTGCTATCTGTGTTGCCGCTGCCTGTGCCGAAGGTAAAACCACTATTCGTGAGGCCAGGGAACTCAGGGTTAAAGAGACTGATCGTATCTCAGCCATGGCAACCAATCTCAGGGCATTGGGTGTGAGTGTTGATGAGTGCGATGATGGCATGGATATTACCGGCGTTGAAGAGCTTTTTGGTGCCAAAGTGGATAGTTTCGGAGATCATCGAATTGCCATGTCAATGGCTGTTGCCGGTCTTGTTTCAAAAGGCGGCGTTACGATCAATGATGTAGGTTGCATAGCAACATCATTTCCCAACTTTTTTGAGCTGTTTGAAACGGTAGGGGGAATCAAGCCGTGAGTGAAAGAACATCCGGTCTTGTGATTGCCATAGATGGACCTTCAGGTGCCGGTAAAAGTACCATTGCCGGTATGCTGGCAAATCGTCTCGGCTATATACAGATCGATACTGGCGCAATGTACAGGGCTGTAGCCTTTTTGATGAAGCGCGATTCTATCGACATGGCAGATAGCGATCAAGTAGAAAAATACTGTGCAGGTTTAAATATCAGTTTTGATACGGCTGATGGTGCCAAGCGAGTGCTGGCGAACGGGGAGGATGTGTCAGGTCAGATACGTACTCCGGAGATATCTTTATTGACATCTCAGGTTTCAGCTTTGAAGCCGGTTCGCGAAGCATTGATGGTTTCTCAGCGACAGATGGGGCGTATTGGCGGGGTAGTTTTAGAAGGTCGTGACATCGGTACGGTCGTCTTTCCGGATGCGGATTTAAAATTTTTTCTGTTCGCCTCACCGGAAGAGCGCGGTAGAAGGCGCTATGAAGAGCTAACGGCAAAAGGCGAAAAGGTTACACTGGAAGAGACTGTTGATGCCGTCATCAAGCGTGATGAGCAGGATTCAAGCCGCGACATCGCTCCTCTCAGGCAGGCAGAGGATGCTATTCCGGTTGATTCTACCGGACTTGATATTGGTGGCGTACTGAGCCTGATGGAATCCTTTGTTCAGCAAAAAAAAGGAACGGGTAATTAAAATGAAAATAATTCTCGCAAAACGTGCTGGCTTCTGTTTCGGTGTGAAACGTGCAACCCAGATGGCTTTTGAAGCTGCCGGCATGGATAAAAAAACCTATACTCTCGGGCCGATTATTCATTCTCCCCAGGTTGTTAACAAGCTGGAGGAAATGGGTGTCAAAGTTCTGAAAAGCCTTGAAAGCATGGATAGCGGAACGATTATCATTCGTTCTCATGGAGTGGCTTCAAACGAGATATCCGAGGCGCAGCACAAAAAACTAGAAATTGTTGATGCTACATGTCCTTTTGTAAAAAAAGCTCAGGAGCATGTTAAATATCTTTCTGAAGCCGGTTATTGTGTAGTTGTTGTTGGTGATGCCGATCATCCGGAAGTTCAGGGCATTGTATCATATGGTGGTGACAAGGTTTTTGTTGTCGGCTCAGGTGAAGAAGTCAAGAAACTGCCCAAGATGAGTAAGATCGGCATTGTAGCCCAGACTACCCAGTCTTTTGAAAATCTTAAAAATGTTGTTACTGAATGTCTCCTGCGTGGTGGTGAGATACGAGTTTTTAATACAATCTGTGACGCCACGGCAGTCCGCCAGGAAGAGGCCAATGAATTGGCCAGTCAGGTTGACTGCATGCTTGTAGTCGGTGGCTATAACAGTGCCAATACTCGCCGCCTTGCAGAAGTCTGTGCCGAACTTCAGCCTCGTACCCATCATATTGAGACTGCAGATGAGATTGATTCAGCCTGGTTTGACGGTGTGGAGACCGTTGGAGTTACAGCCGGAGCTTCAACTCCAAAGTGGATTATTGACGAGGTTATGGGGCGTATTGCAGCAATTAATAAAAACAATTGATATTTTATGTGTATGTGTTACATTCATTCGCTTAAATCACAAAAGAACTTGCTATATGCGGTTATAGAAAACGTCCAGGGGGTATGGTTTAATGGTTGACTTCAAAAGGCTTAATGCTGCAGAAAACGGTGATCTAGATGATCTTGATCTCGAGCAGCAGAGCAACGAATTTGCCGCGCTTTACAATGAAAGCCTCAAAGAGAGGCCCGAGCGGGACAAGATCATAGAAGGAACGGTCGTTCGTGTTGACCAGGAAACCGTACTCGTGGATATTGGTCTCAAGTCGGAAGGTGTTGTTCCAATTGCTGAATTCCGTGATGCAAATGGTGATATTACCGTGCAGGCTGGCGATGTTATCAAGGTTCTGATGACTCGTGAAGATGGCAAAAAAGGTTATATTCTTTCAAAGAAAAAAGCTGACTACCAGGTCGCCTGGGATAAGATCGGTGATGCAGGACAGGAAGGTGGAATTATTGAAGGCTGTATTACCGCACGCATCAACGGCGGTTACAGTGTTGATATCTGTGGCGTTCAGGCCTTTTTACCAGCTTCACAGGTTGATATCAGACCTTCATCCGATGCTGACAGCTACATCGGCCTGAAGAGCAACTTCAAAGTTATCAAGCTGAACCAGAGACGTGACAATATTGTTCTATCGCGCCGTGCTATTCTGGAAGAAGAGCGGGCAATGGATCGTGATACAACTCTTGAAAAACTGGAAGAAGGTCAGATCGTTGAAGGCGTTGTCAAGAACGTAACCGCTTACGGAGCTTTTGTTGATCTTGGTGGTGTAGATGGTTTGCTTCATGTCTCTGATCTTTCCTGGGGCCGTGTAGGCAAGCCTGCTGATGTTCTCAAGCCGGGTCAGCCGATTACAGCAAAAATTCTCAAGTTTGATCGCACAAAAGGTAAAATTTCTCTCGGTGTCAAGCAGACACTTGCAGATCCCTGGATCGAAGTTCCTCGCAAATATCCGCTGGAAACCCGTATTAAAGGTCGTGTAGTAAGCCTGATGGAGTACGGTGCTTTTGTTGAGTTGGAGCCGGGTGTTGAAGGCCTGATTCATGTTTCAGAAATGTCATGGACCAAACGTGTTCGCCGTGCCGCCGATATGCTTTCAGTTGGTGAAGAGGTTGAAGCAGTTGTTCTTGGTATTGATATGGGTAATCGCAAGATTTCTCTCGGTCTTAAACAGATTAACGAGAATCCATGGAAGGCGATTGCTGAAAAATATCTGGTTGGAACCAAGATTGAAGGCCAGATTAAAAATATGACTGATTTCGGTATGTTTATCGGTATTGAAGACGGCATTGACGGCCTGGTACATGTTTCTGACATCTCCTGGACCAAGCGTATTAAGAATCCGGCAGACGTTTATTCCAAAGGTGACCTGATTCACGCTGTAGTACTCAAGGTTGATGTTGAAAATGAAAGACTTTCTCTCGGTATCAAACAGCTTGAGCCGGATCCTTGGAGCATTGCTCCTACCAAATATTGCCCTGGCACAAAAGTAAATGGCAAAGTTACATCATTGACTGATTTCGGTGTATTTGTTGAGCTGGAAGAGGGCATTGAAGGATTGATTCATGTTTCAGAAATTTCGCGTGAAAAAGTAGCAACTGCCAAGACTTTTGCAGAAGTAGGCGATATGATTGAAGCGGTTGTTCTGAATTGCGACCCTAAAGATCGTCGTATTTCTCTTTCGATCAAGTCGATGCATGTTGCAGCCGAGAAAAAAGAGTTTGAGCAGTATCTCGGTTCACAGGGTAATGCCACTTCTAATCTGGGTGACTTACTTAAGCAGGAAATCAACAATAAAAATAATATTTAAGCTATCTGCTGCGGGAGAGATTCAATGACAAAAAGTGAATTAATTGAAAAAGTCGTGCAAACGCACGGAATGTTGAATATGAAGGTTTCTGAAATGCTTGTTAATACTGTCTTTGATTCTATTGAAGAAGCTCTCAAAAGCGGTGACAAGGTTGAAATCCGGGGGTTTGGCAGTTTTACAATTAGAGAGCGGACTGGACGTGAAGCACGTAATCCTAAAAGCGGTGAAGTTGTAAATATTCCAGCAAAAAAGACACCTTTCTTTAAAACCGGCAAGGATTTGAAGGAAAGAGTAAACGGTTAAGATAATGTTCTAAGGCCTTGTATGGTCAGTTCTTTTGCCCGAATGGCGGAACTGGTAGACGCAAGGGACTTAAAATCCCTCGGAGGAAACTCTGTACCGGTTCGATTCCGGTTTCGGGCACCAGTTAAAATAAAAGGCTTTGCAGGATTTCCTGCAAAGCCTTTTATTTTATCTAATCTGGAGGCAAGTTTAGTGATTATAAATATAGCGCTGGTTGACAGGATCCTCTTCTGCAATCCTTGCCAGATATCTGTTCAGCATTGACTCAGCTTCGCTGGCCTGTACAGGTCGGCTAAAAAGGTAGCCTTGCATTTCATAACAACCTAATTCGCGTAAAGTTTCCATTTGAAAAACAGTTTCAACTCCTTCTGCAACAAGGTGCAGACCAAATCCGTGTGCGACTCCGATAATTGCGTGAATGATTGGTGAAATTGGCTGTCCCATTACCAGGTCCCGAACAAATGACTGGTCAATTTTAATTATGTTAATAGGGAATTGGCGCAGATAATTCAACGATGAATAGCCGGTGCCGAAGTCGTCAATCGATATGCGAACACCATGTGCCCTTAACTGCTCCATCTTATCAAGAACCCTGGATTCTCCTGACAGCATCATGTTCTCTGTGATTTCAATTTCCAGCAGTTCTGCAGGAATATCATATTTTGTCAAGCTGGACACGATCTGTTCGACAAGATTATCCCGTTCAAAATCTTTTGGTGAAACATTTATGGATATGCTGATGCAATGTCCCATTTTGTGCCATTTTGAAAGTTGGCGACAGGTCTCTGACAGTACCCAATCCGTAATGGCGCTTACAAGTCCAGTTTCTTCGGCCATAAAAAGGAAGCCACCAGGATTCAGGATGCCATGTACAGGATGCCACCAGCGAATCAGGGCTTCCATTCCTACAATACGGTTTGTCACAACATCAATCTTTGGCTGATAAAACAGCTCCAGTTCTGATTTCAGAATAGCTTGACGCAATTCGTTTTCCATGCTGATTCGTTCGTGATAACAGGCATTCATTTCTGTAGCAAAATACTGGAAACTGTTTTTGCCACTTGCTTTAACCTTGTACATGGCAATATCGGCATTCTTCATCAAAATATCAGCTGATTCGCCGTCTCTCGGATATACGGCAATACCGATACTTGCAGTTGCACAAAATTCCTGCCCGGCAACCAGAAATGGAGATCTGAGCTCTTCCAGGATTTTTTTGGCTACAACTGCAGCATCTTCTGCCTGCACAAGATTTGGCAGTAGGACTGTAAATTCATCTCCACCCTGTCTGGCGATAGTGTCACAGGCCCTTACGCACTGACGTAAGCGGTGCGCAACACTTCTCAGGAGTTCATCTCCTTCAGCGTGTCCATATGTGTCATTAACAAGTTTAAAGCGATCCAGGTCTATAAACATGACAGCCGTTTCAGTTCCCAAACGCCTGGATTGGGTCATGGCCAGTTCAAGGTGGTCATAAAAAAGTCTTCTGTTGGGCAGCTGGGTCAACTGATCGTGCATTGCCTGATACGATATAATTTCTTCGGAAACCTTACGTTCAGTTATATCTCTGGCTACGCCGTATGTACCTAGAAAACGGTTGATAACAGTATCTTCGTTTTGAGACTCCTCATACATACCAATTGAGCTTAACATTGCGACAACATGACGTTGTTCAAATAGCTGATAGCTGCCATCTGTCTTGCATTTAAGTCGTACCTCAAGGTTTGTTGTACAGCGCTCGTCGCGACGACGTTCATTGAAAGCATAGTAGGCAAGAGCCTGATCCTCTTCATGGACGATTGAAGCGTAGGGTGCGCCGATCAGTTCATCCCTTGAATACCCGAGTAGTGACTCAATCCGACCGTTGATAAATACAAAGCGACCCTTGTTATCAAGGGTATAAATTATGTCCGGGGAACTTTCAATCATGAAACGGTGGAGACGTTCAGACTGCTCAAGTTTTGCTGTCATTAAAGAGTTGCTGCGTTCAAGTCTGCGCCTGTAAAGAACACTTTCGACCTTGTGTTGGATTTGCTGCAGCTCTTCAGGTTTTCTTACAAACTCGATAGCACCATTTCGCAGGGCACTGATAGCGTAATCTATGCTGTCAACAGCACTGACAATGATCACGCTTGTAGGAAGCTTGTGAGATGTAATCCATTCAAGTACTTCAATCCCTGAAATGTCAGGCAGATTTATATCTAACAGCACCAATGCAAAGTCATTGTTGCTGAGTAATGAAATAGCATCGTAACCGGTTTCGCACTCGAAAACTTCCCGGTCTTTTCTATTTATCAGCAGTTTCAGGCTTGCCCGCATCCTTTTTTCATCATCCACAATCAGGATTCGTTGAGGTTGCTCAAGGAAATCTTCCGTCTTAGTTTTATGTACACTGGCGAAGCGATTCATGAGTCGCCTCTTTTTTTTCTGGGTATTAGAATTGAAAAGCTTGTACCGACTCCCGGCTGGCTATGGAAAAAAATAAAACCGTTCAGTTGTTCTACTAACGATTCAACAATTGAGAGTCCAATACCGTAGTGTCCAGGCTTTCTGTCCGGATCAAGAGGTTCAAAAACATTTTTAACAACGTCAGGCGGAAGCCCTGGACCAGAATCACTCATCTGTATTTCTGTGAAATATTCACCATTCAGGTTGACGCTATCACGGGTTGATATAATGAAACAGCCTCCGGCCTGCATCGCCTCGGAACCGTTTTTCCAGATGTTTAAAAGAATCTGTTTAACCAGATCTCTGTCTGCGCTGATTGGAGTGATAGTTGGGTCAAGATTCTTTTGTATGAATATGCCTCGGCTGGTGAATAATGACTCACCATATAGAGTCATCATTCCATCAATCAGGTTGTTGATATCCAGATTACCTGAGATTTTGCACGTTGCTGGCTGATTGTTGATTCTTCTTACAATTTGAGAAACCCTGTCGATTTCTTCGGAGATAATACCCAGCTCGTTGCATATTTCCTGATTTTCAGGCAGACGGTTGCTGATGATTTGCAGATAGTTTTTTATGATTCCAAGTGGATTTCCGGCCTCATGGATAATCTTGCGGGCATGTTTTTCAAATTGTTTCCTGAGATCCAACTGCAGGTTATTCTCTCTATCATGCATGGAACGGCAGGTTTTGATGCTGATGGAAGCAATTTGAGCAAAGCTGGTAATCCACCCGATCTGCTTTTTGGCTTTTACATATTGCCTCTCTGTTAACCCGTAGACAATCAGGCCAATAATTTGTCCATTGTTGCTGATAGGCACATAGAGAAGTCCTTCCTTATCAAGAATCCTGGCGATCTGTACTTCAATCAGTGAGATATTTCCTGAAAGATTAGTATCAAAAGTTGAAAAAACCTGCTTTGAGAGAATTGAAGCAGCAGCCAGGCTTTGATCGGGAACGAGATGTATTTCAAGAAATTGTAGCAGTTCCGGTTGTCCAAGGATGTTCGCTCCGGACAGGGTGGGCTTTTCTGAGTGCAGCAGCAGAAAGGAGGGGTCACCAAGCTCAAAAAGTATTTTGGATGCCTCCCGAAGTGATAACAGAATTTCTGCTTCACTGCAGATCTTGAGCAGATTTAGAAGTAATGGCTGCATAAGCGCCATATCACGAACCTTTAATTCGATTTCGGAATCAGTCGGATCAAAGTGGCCGGGTCTTGATGTCGAGCCAATCGGTTGGTTATTACAGGTGACAGGAATAGTCATGGAATCATTGTCAGAAATACCAAGCTCTTCTGCCAGCATGACCACTCGCTTGGTTGCTTTAGTATGTATGTCAGAAATTGCTTCAAAATCGAGATCAAGCATTTTCATGGCAGCCAGCAGGTC
>JBGSQR010000014.1:0-2727 GCA_041737975.1 Geobacterales bacterium
TCAGCATGGCAATCACAGGTATGGTGGCCGAAACTTCACGGATACCAATTACAGCTGCACGACACTCTTTAATATCAAGAAAAGTTTCAAGGCTTATGAGATCGGCACCGGCCGCAACCAGTGCTTCGGCCTGTTCACGGAAAGCAGCTTTCATATCATCAAAAGACACCTCTCCCAACGGCTCAACAAACTGCCCGGTTGGACCGATGGAGGCGCCCACATAAGCCTTACCCTTGGCTTCCTGACGGGCAATTTCCACCGCACGGCTGTTAATTTCAGCAAGACGGTCTTCAAGCCCGTAATGGGCCAGTTTGAAACGTGTTCCACCAAACGTATTGGTAATGATAATATCTGCGCCAGCTTCAATATATTCGCGATGAACAGAGGCAACAACCTCCGGCATAGTCAGGTTAAGTTCTTCCGGCGACTGCCCGGGCTTCAAGCCCCTGGCCTGCAGCATGGTACCCATGGCTCCGTCAAGAATCAGGACTCTCTGCTGAATCGCTTCTTTAAAAGCTTGCATGTATCTCCCCTGTGAAAAATATATTATTGTTTTTTGGGTACAACTGTTTTTTCCGGTTTCAACTCCGGTTTTTGTTCAAGAGAATAATCGGCAGGTATAGGGTCAGTCAGGTCTAGATGTTTCAGAACTACCTTACTATCCCCATCAACATTCAATTTAACCATTTTTATCTGTGGAAAATTGATACAGACCGTATTGACGATAGAATAGACAGCCATCATCTCTGCTGAACTGCCGGTCGGCATTTCGGAAATAAAGTTACTGTTCACATCTACGGTAACCTTATCGCCTTCAATCAACACACTGTTCATCAAGGCACCTTCGGGCAGTGCATCGTTCAAATCACCCACCGGTCCGCTAAAAAGCTCCTCCAGAATATCTTCAAGGCATTCCGAGGCGTTTGCGCATGGTTCAATCTCTCTGGCTTCACGCCCCAATCTACTGCCTTCATCAACAAAAAACAGAATCGCCGATTGTGCTACTGCGGGTTGCTGTACCTGCGGCACCTGTGGTTGAGGAATACTGGCGCGGTATTTCTGCCAAACAAGCAGTGCAAATACAACTGCAATAATAATAAATGGAATCAAAATACTGAATGAGGGTTGTTTCTTTTTAACCGGTTTCATTGTTTGCTACTCTCCACTCTCTTCATCCAGATTAACCTGATAGACATCGCCGAGACGACCTCCCAGAAACCGGTTGCCGACTCTTATAAATCCGGCAGGGATATCGCTGACAAAATAATGATGCAACCCCTTTTCAGCCGCCGGGCGCAACATTTTCTTTTTAGTTAGAATTTCAGAAACCGTGCGGGCAATTTCCTCCGCAGAATCCACTAACACAACATCCGGACCCATTACCTCTGCAATAATCGACTTCAGCAGAGGATAGTGAGTACAACCAAGCACCAAAGTATCAACTCCGGCATCTTTCAATTCCTGCAGATACAACTGGGCAGTAAGGCGAGTTACCTCATTGTCGGTCCACCCCTCTTCTGCCAGTGGTACAAAAAGAGGACATGCTTTTGTAAGCACCTCAGTTTCAGGGGAAAGCCGCTTGATTGCGCGAGTATAAGCGCCGCTCTTGATTGTTCCGGCCGTACCGATAACGCCGACCTTATTATTGCGGGTAACATCAACCGCCCGCTTGGCTCCCGGCTCTATCGTACCTATAACAGGTATGGGAAACTGCCGTTTTAGACTGTTCAAGGCAACTGCTGACACGGTATTGCAAGCAACCACAAGCAGTTTTATATCGCGCTTGACCAGGAAAGAAGTGATCTCATGGGCATAACGGACAACAGTTTCCGGAGACTTTGTGCCATAGGGCACTCTGGCCGTATCACCAAAATATATTGTATCTTCCTGAGGAACAGCTCTGACTATCTCTCTTAACACTGTCAGCCCGCCAACCCCTGAGTCGAATATGCCAATTGCCTGCCAGGACAAGATAGTTCCCCTTATTCCAATTTCAAATCAAGATTAGGAATTTGGAATCATACATTAAGTTAACAATAGTGAACTATATACTCATTCTTTACCTTCTGGCAAGCCTATTTAAGGCAAAAACAGCCACCAATACGGGAGGAAATTCCTCTGAATTATCCTTGACAAAGCCAGGGGCACTGATTAGATTTAAAACTAGAATTAGCACTCTAATCTACTGAGTGCTATTTTTTTGAGGTATTACATGAAAGTGGAACTTTCTCCCAGAAGCAGGCATATCCTTGAAGCAATTGTCGAGGACTACATCGCCACTGCCGAACCGGTCGGCAGCAGTGCTGTTGCGCGTCGACACGACCTGACTCTTTCTTCTGCAACTGTGAGAAATGTCATGGCAAATCTGGAGGAACTTGGGCTCCTGACTTCTCTGCACACATCTTCCGGAAGAATTCCGACTGAAAAGGCCTACCGTTTTTATGTTGACTCACTGGTCGCCCTCCGTCAGGTCACCCGTGATGAAAAGAGACAGATTGTTCAGCGCTGTCGCCAGGCCGGTGCCGGAGTATCAGACATACTAAAGGAAACCAGCCGCACACTCTCATCGCTTTCAAATTATATGGGAATTGTTGTGGCACCAAGCTTTACCTCTGACGTGTTCCGCCATATCGAGTTCATCCTGCTTTCTCCCAACAGGGTTCTGGCTATCCTGGTTTCCCGCAACGGAACTGTACAGAACAAGCTGGTGGAAACAGAGAATAGCTT
>JBGSQR010000018.1:0-1899 GCA_041737975.1 Geobacterales bacterium
CATTTGACTGTACTGGAAATTAAAAATGGCAGGCCCGTGCCGGTAAATGTGTATTCAGATCTTGTTGCTTCAAGGAAAATGTAGAGTTGCTATCCAATTGTTACCAGTTTCTCACGTGGTCCGTCGGCAACCACACGACCTCCATCCAGAGCTATAATGCGCTGAACAGTGCTGAGCATGATGGCGCTGTGTGTGGTCATCACCAGTACCGAATCCTTATCAAGAAGTTTCGGCAGACGTTCTGCCAGCATGCGTTCGCTTTCCGGGTCAAGTCCCAGTGTTGGTTCATCTAGCAGCATAATCCGGCCCGGCTGGGCAAAAACCCGTGCCAGTGCCACTTTCTGGCGCTGACCGCCGGACAGGTTGTTACCCCGTTCTTCCAGCTTCATTCCCAGAGACATGCGTCCGCTTTTAAACTCATCTTCCAGCCCTGAAGCCCAGATCGCTTCACTGAAACGTTTGTTGTCCCGGCAACCGGCAATGCGCAGATTGTCCTCCAAGGTTCCGGCAAATACAGACGGGTCCTGTGACTTATAGGCCATCCAGCGGATACGATCCGTCCGCGCAATGTCATCCAGGGCCAGACCATCTACAAGTATTCTGCCTGCATCAGGCCGGCAGAGGCCGGCAAGGCAGCGCAAAAGAGTTGTTTTGCCGGCGCCAGGTCGGCCAAGCAATGCAATCCGCTCGCCTGGAGCTACCGAAATCGAGACAGTTTCAAGGGCCGCGGGACGTCCTTCATAATGCTTTCCAAGCCCGATAACTGAAATATGACCGGTAGTCGAAGGGCGTGGTGTATATTCTTTGTCTTCTACTGTTTCCAGGCTGCTTTCCATGCGTGTTGCTGCACGCTGGAAGTCCTGCCATTTGCCCATTACGGCAAACAGTGACGCCACCAGCCCCATGGAGCGATTAGCCAGCAGGTTGCAGGCGATCAGCTTGCCGATGCTCAGCGTCTGGGCCTGAATAAGGTATACGCCAGCCACCAGTATTACTACGGTTGTGGAAGTCTGCATGATCGAGGAAAACATACCCATATGACTGACGGCTAGACGTCTTTTGGCGTCAAAATTTGCAGAAAGATCAGTCAGATCGCGCCAGCGACGAAGGAAGGCGCCAGACCCTGGAGCCGTTCTAGTCACATCCAGACTGCCAAGAACTTCCCCCATGAAAGTCAATTTTTGCGTATTGTGTCGCTCAGCTTCTTTATTCAGTTTGTTAACACGGCCCTGCATAAATAAACCGGTACCGGCGTAAATGATGACTAGCAGTAAGGCAACAATCATCAGAGGCCAGGCTATAATTGCAATCACCAACAGGTAGAGCAGCAGGAAAGGGATGTCGGCTACTGCCAGCAGGTAGCTGGATGAGACAAAATCCCGTGACAGGGTCAGGTCACGGTAGTTGGAAATAAAGCGGGAAAACCCACCGGGTGGCAAATCTACCTGCGAAACCAGTTTTCGCCAGAGCGATTCGTCGCCGCGCAGACTCAGTTCCACACCAATACGTTCCGTAGACCAGCTGCGCACAAAACGCATGCCAGTATCCGTTGCAAGATAGATAGTCATCCCCAGGGTCAGAGACCAGAGGGTTTCAAACAGACCGTTGTTGGCAACCTTGTCATAAACCAGCATGGAGAACAGCGGCAGCAGCAGTTGGCCGGCATTGATGAACAGGCTGGCAATTCCCACCTCTGCCCAGGCAGCCCGCAATTCAGGCCATAATGAAACCAGAGAAGAAAGCCCCTCCAGCTTGAGCAGGGCAGGGGGCACCCGCAAAACTATGGCCTCAACATAAACATTGCTTTCCATATCAACAACATCTGGAAGTGCAAAACCGTTGGAACCGATCAGGTGCCAGCGCTGTTCATCCTGGTGCAGCAGCATGAAGTTGTTGTCT
>JBGSQR010000022.1:0-3150 GCA_041737975.1 Geobacterales bacterium
CTGTTTTCATCATCCATTACATCGGCCGGTTTAAACCGGTCGATTCTGAAGTTGCAACAATCATTTGATAACTTCATCGAATATTGCCCCGCACCCTGGTCTGCACCAGGACTTCAGCTAACACCTGAAATTCACTACCAAAGTGAACTTTGGCTGCCACTGACTGAAATCAGACCGGTTTTTCATCATTTTTATCAATCCTCACTCAACTATCAACCCATATTTGCCAGTACACCTTTTGCCAATGCAGCCAGTTGGGCCGAAATTATTTGTCATATGCCATCAGCCTTATTTTGCGGCACTACCAATCCGGCCACAATACTAAAGCGCCTGCAGACAGATTTGGAGCTAAGAAAGAAATTCATTTTCTGGTCCTTCATGCCTCGGCGCTACTATGGCAACAATCCCGACCGCTATCCTGGGCAAACCAGGTTTATTTTAAATCTGCTGACATACCATGAATCGAAATCAGTTCGACTAAACATTCTGGATGCGGCCTGCGGCGATGGTATCGGGACTTACATGCTGGCTGGAGAGTTATTAAAAGCAGGGATTGCACCAAATAATTTTCATATGGAAGGCTGGACTCTTGATCCGTTGGAAGCCTGGTCGGCAGCCCATGCTTCATTTCCCCATGATCCAGATCGAGAAGCACCGTTCAGACGCATTGCTCAAACAGTACTCTCTTCTTCTGCAGATATTTCAATACAGTTCAAGCAGGCTGACTTGCTGAATCCACATACCACTTCCAAAACCTTTGACTTGATTCTCTGCAACGGTCTGCTGGGTGGGCCGATCATCAACAGCTTTGATGAAATGAATCAAATCATCAAAAACCTGACTTCAACGCTTGATAACAAAGGTATTTTACTAGCTGCCGACTGTTTCCACGGCGGCTGGAACAGAAATGCCCCCAGGCGAACCTGAAGGCATTGTTTGAACTTAACAATTTGAAAGTACTGGAGGCCGGAGAAGGAATCTGCGGCATTAAACAGGGCTGAAATTATTCATTTCCCGGTTCCCCATGGGTCTCACCATTCCTGATCACGTCAAACATGGCAAAGCCCCAGACAACACCAAAGGCCACCAGCAGCGCCTTACCATAGCCGGAAACGCCCATAATTGCGGAATGCACCTCATCATAGCCCACCTGACCGGCCGAGATTTTTGCAGCAATTATTGGTGATGCACCTTTCAGCAAGACGAACAGTGCCAGCAGCATCAGAAAATTGACAATCAAAATAATTATGATCCCTGTTACCCTGCGTCCCAGGAACAGTTGCCCCATTCCGGGCAACAGAAAAGCGTTCATCAATATTGCTCTTGTTTTACGGGTCACTGTTTCCCTTCCTCTGCAACCATTGCCAGCATTTCCACCATTTCCTGATGAATCAGACCGTTGCTGGACAAAATACGGTTGTTAAATATTTCATAGCCCGCACCATCAAAGCTCGTTACAACCCCGCCAGCCTCTCTTACCAGCAGAACTCCGGCCGCCACGTCCCACGGTTTCAACTTTAGCTCCCAGTAGCCGTCCAATCGTCCGGCAGCGACACTTGCCAGGTCAAGAGCAGCCGCACCGGCCCTGCGAATTCCGCGAGCGGCCTTCTGAAAGGCAAAGCTGTTGGAAAAATTATTTTCCGGGTCAGTGGCACTGTCATAGGGAAATCCGGTCCCCAGCAGGGTGTTTTTCAATGGAGATCTGGAAGAAACATGTATGCGATGCCCATTCAGAAAGGCACCATCACCCTTGGAAGCGGTGAAGAGTTCATCATATATGGGGTTGTAAACAACTCCGACTACCAGTTCACCACAATACTCCAGGCCGATTGAAACGCAAAACCAGGGATAGCCATGGGCAAAATTGGTAGTACCGTCAATCGGGTCGATGACCCAGCGAAATGGTGACTCGGTTTGTGGATAAATATTTTCTTCCGCCAGAATAGTATGCTCCGGATAGCAGGAGAGCAGATGCTCCACAACCAGGCGCTCTGACTCCTTATCCACTTCGGTTACAAGGTCTTTATCACCTTTCATGTCAACAGCAAAAGGCATGGTAAATCGATATCGCTGATAACCGCCTGCAACACGCGCTGCAGCAACGGCGCATTCCAGATATTCTTTCCACTCGCTCATTTTGTCTCCAGTAAAAAGGCGGTTTTCCACCGCCATTGGTTTACATTTATATCAGAGTGACCGGTGCATGGCAAGCCGGTCGCATTCACCTTTGACATTGAATGCACTTTAAGGCATATTTATTCGAATTTATTTTATTCTATTTTATCGAGTTTGGAGATATCCGTGGTTCTGATCGCCAACATAATTCTGGCCATAGCCAAGATAGTTGAAATCGCTGACGGGCTGCTGACCATTTACAAATACGTCCTGCTTGCCAGTGTTATTTTGTCCTGGGTCAATCCTGACCCATACAATCCGATAGTAAGATTTATCTATCGCATTACGGAACCGCTGTTAAGCAGAATCAGGCGCCATATGCCGAATACTGGCGCACTCGACCTGTCTCCTTTGGTAGCATTTGCGCTGATTTATGTCATACAGATAGTAGTATTCAACACCGCTTATCATTACCTGATAACTTCAAGCACAGCACTTAGATACTGAAAGGTAGACAGATGAAAATCACCCCGATTGATATTCAGCAGCAACAGTTCAAGGGTAAGATGTTTAACGGTCTTGACCCGGACGATGTTGATGCTTTCCTGCAGACCATTGCAGGTGAAATGGAAAACCTGGTTCGTGAAAATAACGATCTAAAAGAAATGCAGGCCCGCCATAACCTTGAAATGGCAGAGGTTTCTGAAAAGGAAAAAGATCTGCGAGAAGCGATGCTGTCTGCTCACAGGGTCATTGAAGAGATGAAAAACAACGCCCAGAAAGAAGCTTCCCTGATTATCGGCGAAGCCGAACTGAAAGCGGAACGGATAGTAGCAGATTCGGAACGTCAGCTGGGAGATCTCAAGGCCCGGATAGAAGATATACGCAGACAGAAAATTCAGTTTGAAATCAGCCTTAAATCCCTGCTGGACAGCCATGCACGAATGATAACCGGCGATGACCAGGCATGAACACGCGCTATTCTGTCAGACTGATGACGGAATAATAATCAACCTGCATGTACAGCCCAGGGCA
>JBGSQR010000039.1:0-3435 GCA_041737975.1 Geobacterales bacterium
ACGAGCGACCATAACTGCATCTGTTACCTTCAAAATTTCTTTAAAGTTTTTTAAAGCCTCTGGCTTTTCTATTTTGGATACAACTAAAGTTGTTTTACCTTTTGAGTAAATAATACGTTTAAGCTGTTCTACATCTGCAGCGCACCTTACAAATGAAAGAGCGACAAAATCAACTCCAGCTGATAAAGCGAAATCAAGATCGGATAGATCTTTATCCGTAAGACAGGGAGCTGACACCTTAACTCCAGGCAGATTTATTCCCTTATTGTTTTTAAGTATACCGCCAGTAACTACGTGACACCTGACAAGCTCACCTTCAACAGCTAAGACTTTTAACTCTAGAAGTCCATCGTCTAAAAGAATTTTCGATCCAGGAACAACATCTTTTGGAAGAGATCTATATATTGTTGGAATAATACCATCGGCACCAAGAATATTATCGGTTGTAATAACAACATCATGACCTTTTGTAAGCAGCATGGAATTACCTTCCATCTTACCTGTCCTGATTTTAGGCCCCTGCAAATCAGCTAAAATTCCAGCTTGCCGGCCTATTTTATCCGATACCAGCCTTATGGTATCTATCAGTTTTCGTTTTTGTTCATAATCCCCATGCGAAAAATTCAAACGAAAGATATCGACTCCTGCTTTCATTAAGCGGGTTATCACCTTAGTTGTAGAACTGGCTGGCCCAAGCGTCGCTACAATTTTAGTTTTTCTGGTGGTCTTTTTCAAACGAGCCTCCTAATAAAATTAGTTGATAGTATATCACTACTTAAAAAAGCTGCAAAACTAACAAAGATTAATAGTGGATGGCTTCATTGTGAACGTCCAAGGCAGCTTCTTTAATTGCTTCGGATAAGGTAGGATGTGGATGGCTGGTTGAAGAAAGGTCTCTGACTGTAGCACCAAAATTCATAACAACTGCAACTTCACTAATTAAATCTGACGCGTGGGAGCAAACAATATGTACACCTAGAATTCTATCATTTTCCTTGTCTGCTAAAATTTTCACAAAACCTTCTGTTTCTTCCATACAACGTGCTCGACCATTAGCAGAAAAATTATATTTGCCAACATTATAACTAATTGCAGATTCGCGGAGCTGTTCCTCTGAGTTCCCTAATGAAGCTGCTTCAGGAAAAGTATAAACGATACCAGGTATACAATTGTAGTTTACGGCTGATGTCCTCCCTGCGATTCGCTCAATACATGTAACAGCTTCATCTGAAGCTTTATGAGCAAGCATTGGTCCTGGAATAATATCTCCAACTGCATAGATACCGCTCAAAGAGGTCTGATAATCACAATCAACAATTATTCGGCCATTTGCATCCAGCAATATTCCAGAATCATTAATACCCGTTTCTTCAATAAACGGGCGTCGCCCTATTGCAATAAGAAGTCGGTCACAATCTATTTCCTCTACATCAGCATTACACGTAATCCTAACAACAGCCTTCTTACCTGAATGATCAACCAAGCTAAGTCTTGAGTTCAATCTGAAGTGAATTCCCTGTTTACGTAAAGCTCGGTAAAGCACCTCAGAAACCTGTCTATCCATGCAAGATAAAATCTGTGGTTGCATTTCAACAACTGTTACCTGAGCTCCAAGTCTTCTCCAAAGGCTCGCCATCTCTAAGCCAATATAACTTCCACCAAGAACAACTAAATGTTCAGGTAACTTATCAAACAAAAGAGCTTCACGCGCTGAGACAACGACGTTTCCATCTAAAACAATGCCTGGCGGTTCGACTGGGTCACTGCCGGTTGCTAACAATATTTTAGTTCCCTGTATTATAAATAACGAGGTGGGGGTATTAGAGTTACCTGGTGGCTCAGAAAAGGTGCTGTTTGAGTCATTTAATAAAATAACAACTCTGTGGAGTTTTTCAATATTCTGTCCTGATAAACGGGCGGTACCATAAAAGCGTATTATCCCGTATTTTTTAAATAAATATTCAATTCCATCTGTTAGTTTTTTTACTACTCCCTCTTTACGTTGCATCATTTTGGCAAGATTCAAAATCGGAGGAGAAATCGAAATTCCGTGAAGTTCGAATTTATCAGTAGCCTTTGAAAATAATCGACTTGATTCTAATAATGCTTTACTAGGAATACAGCCTTCATTCAGACAAACTCCACCTAGTGTAAAACGTTTTTCAACGACAGCGACACTCATGCCCAGTTGCGCAGCACGTATTGCAGCGGTATATCCACCAGGGCCTGCTCCGATAACAATAAGATCGAATTTCTGCTCTGACATAAACACAAACTCCTTATCATCGTAACAAGATATTTAATACATCTGTTCAGCCTTAGGTACATACCATTTAATCTGATTATGGCCTATTCCTGCTGGTGCTGCCTCTACACCACGAATACGAGAACTGACAACAGGAAGTGCATCTGGTACATACAAAAATGTATAAGGTTGTTCATCTGCAAGAATCTCTTGAATACGGAAATATGCCTTTTTTCTACTTTCAATATCAAATGTGCTGCGACCAACAATTAAAAGGCGATCAACTTCCGGATTTTTATAACCGATGAAATTAAGCTCACCTGGGTTTGTTTTACTTGAATGCCAAACATCATACATATCCGGATCCTGTGAGGTATTCCAAGCCAGCATTACAACTTCAAAATTACCTTTATCTATAAATTCCTTTAAAAAAGTTGCCCATTCTACGATACGTATTTTAACATCAACACCTATACTTTTTAATCTCTGCTGAATAATCTGTGCCGTCATAAGACGTTGTTGGTTCCCTTGGTTGGTAAGAATTGTAAAAGTAAATGGCTTAATTACTTCTATTGTTTTACCTTGGCCATCAACAACAGTATCTCTTCGGATCAAAATACCATCAGAGTTTTTTTCTTTCCAACCTGCTTGGCTAAGTAGCTTAATTGCCTGCTGCGGGTCATATTCAATATCCTTTATAAAAGGATTAAAGGCCCAGCGACCAGGGACAATCGGACCATAAGCTTTCTGGCCCATCCCAAACAAAACACCGTTTATCAACTCATCCTTATTAATAGCAGCAGTCAATGCTTGACGGACACGTTTATCGACAAAAAGAGGATGACGTAGGTTATATCCCATATATAAATACCCTGAAGACGGGTAACGAAATTTATTATACTTTGAAGTGAACTGCTTTGATGTTGTCTGACGAGAATATTGGACAGGAGTTAAGTTCATAAGATCAATTGCGCCAGACTTCAGTTCCATATACATTGTAGAGGTATCAGGAATGATACGATATATGAAACGATCTAAATTTGGGCGGCCCTCGAAATAATCATTATTTGCTTCCAAAACAATCTTCTGTCCGGCTATCCACTCTTTAAACCTGTAAGGCCCAGTACCGATTGGATTTCTAGCCAGATAACTTTTTGTGATGTCCTTACCATCAAGCAGATGAGCAGGTA
>JBGSQR010000045.1:0-2228 GCA_041737975.1 Geobacterales bacterium
CTGAATTGCGTGGAAGCTGGACACTGTTGATTTCAATCGGCAAGTTTCTGCTGATATTATGGATGTTGCCATCGGTGCTTGCCGGAAACGGTTTTACGTACTCTCTTGTGGAAGTTCTTCCCGGGGTTCCAATTGCCTTCAGAGTTGATCCAATGGGGATGCTTTTTGCTCTAGTGGCCTCATTCCTCTGGATTTGCACTTCATTTTTTTCCTTTGGGTATCTGAATAAACTAAAGAAACATTCTCAAACACGTTATTACAGTTGTTTTTCCCTCGCAATGTCAGCAACCATAGGCGTGGCTTTTTCAGCAAACCTTCTTACTCTGTACATGTTTTATGAAATACTATCACTGGCTACATATCCTTTAGTAACCCATGATCAGGACTGCAGGGTTCGCAGCGCCGGACGAAAGTATCTGACTTATATTGTCGGGACATCTATCCTGTTTGCGTTACCGGCAGTCCTTTTGACATATTGCACTGCGGGGACGCTGGATTTTGCGTCAGGAGGAATTCTTGCCGGCAAGGGTACCCCGGCTTTACTGGGTCTGATTTTATGCCTGTTTATTGCGGGATTTGCAAAAGCCAGTATTATGCCCTTCCATGCCTGGATTCCGGCTGCCATGGTTGCTCCGGCGCCTGTAAGCTCATTTCTGCATGGCGTCGCAGTGGTTAAGGTTGGAGTTTTTTCTATTCTAAGAGTGATTCTGGATATCTTTGGCCCAGATCTTTTGCGTAGCCTGGATTATGGGGTAATACTTGCCTACTTCGTCACCTTCACAATTCTGATAGCCTCATTAGTGGCGCTGACTCAAGACGACCTGAAACGTCGGTTGGCATATTCCACGGTTGGGCAACTTTCATATATAATTTTGGGCGTGGCTCTGCTAACACCATCCAGTATGCAAGGAGGGTTGCTGCATATTGTCATGCATGCATTTGGCAAGATTACTCTCTTCTTCTGTTCAGGCTGTATTTATGTCGTTACACATAAGCGTTCAATCAGCGAGATGGATGGTCTCGGTCGGCAAATGCCGGTCACATATTTTGCTTTTTTTCTGGGCGCTCTCAGTATCATTGGTCTGCCGCCACTTGGCGGTTTTATCAGCAAATGGAATCTTATTATTGGTACTTTGGAGGCTAATCAGCTGCCGATATTGGTCGTACTGTTGGCGTCTTCGCTACTTAATGCCGCCTATTTTCTGCCCATTGTCTATCGCGGTTTTTTTGCAAAGGCTTCGGCTGACGTCGGATCTTCAATTCAGGAAGCTCCTTTGATGTGTCTTGTGCCGACCTGTGTCACGGCCGCTGTCTCCCTGGTTCTGTTTTTTTATCACGATGTTTTCGTTCGGTTGACGCAGATTGCTTTGGGTGGTTAAAAAATGTCCGAGAATATTCAGAGAAATGAAAATGGTGAAATTGTAGTTTTGGGGCATTCTCCCTGGCCCGGTTACAGGCTGGCACTTTATCTGGTTTTTACTGCAGCGGCCTTATATCTGTTGTTATCTTTCTGCGGATTTTTTTCTTCGGGAGGTCGCTGATGCAGAGAAAATCCGGCTGGTTTGATAAAAAGGAAAACCTGAAACTTTTTTTGCGAATTTTTTATATCATCCTTGCACTGCTTCTGTTGGTAGACTTTTTTATCGAAAAGCATTCAGCTTTCGGTTTTGATGGTGTTCCGAACTTTTTTGCCGCCTACGGTTTTATTTCCTGTGTGTTGCTTGTACTTATAGCAAGAGTTTTGCGCAAGTTTCTGATGAAAGACGAGAACTACTATGATAACTGATCTGCCACCGGTATTTTTTTTCCTGACGGCGGCTGTTCTCGCGCTGTTGCTTCCGGTCGGGTTGCGCAGGATTGTTTTGCTGGCGGCACCGCTCCTGGCTCTTGTGACCGTATATTTTCTGCCGGAAGGAATCTCGTTCGGCTATAACCTGCTTGGCCAGAATATGGCACTTTTAAAGGTTGACGGGCTGAACAGGGTATTCGGTTTTATCTTTTGTATCATCAGTTTTCTTGCAGTGCTTTATGCGCTCAAAAATGATGACAGGCTTGAACAGTCTGCGGCAATGGTGTACGCCGGCAGTGCGCTTGGAGTTACTTTTGCTGCAGACTTTTTCTCCTTGTATGTTTTCTGGGAACTGATGGCGATCGCCTCTACGTTTGTAATCCTGGCGGCTCGTAACATTGATGCTCGTAAAGCGGCTTTTCGTTATGTTCTTATTCAT
>JBGSQR010000137.1:0-9075 GCA_041737975.1 Geobacterales bacterium
GGAACGCTGGCCGGATTCACAGCGGAACGGTGGCCGAAAAAACCTCAGGCCGACTGGCCGCTTTCACCGGAATACGCATTATGCAAAAACAGAGATTGGACTATACAAATACCTTTGCACGGCTTGGCCTTGAAGATAGTGAAAGTTTTTTATCCTTGGGAGACGCGCTAAAAGAGTGGTACACACAATGGCAAAACAGAGCGAAAGATAGCAATAAAGCCAAAGCGTTGATGCGCACCCACAACCCTCTTATAATTCCCAGAAACCATTTGGTCGAAGAAGCGCTACTTGAGTCTCAAGAGGGAAATGGCGACAAATTTTTCAAACTCCTCAAAGAGCTAAAAACACCCTATGACCCAATTAAAGCGTTGCAGTCTGTTCCTCATGGCTTCGATGGCGGCTATAAAACATTTTGTGGCACATGAGCGCCTGGATACGATGGTGCCATTAGTTCTTTTAGTAATTGTTTAAAATAACAGCCAAAGGAGGTCCGATTATGTCCCAAAATAGAACATCAAAAATATGTTTAACGGTTTTAACCACATGCCTGGTGACGCTTATATTATGCAGTTCCGCTTTGGCCGCATCGGAATACAAACTGTCAAAAGGTCAGCTGATTTACGTGCCGGTCTATTCCAATATTTTCAGCGCACCAAAGAAGATTCCATTTAACCTGGCTTCTCTGCTGAGTATCAGAAATACGGACATGACTCATTCCATAACGGTTCATACTGCTGATTACTACGACACAAAAGGCAACCTGGTCAGAAAGTATTATCAGCAGCCGATTACACTGAGGCCACTGGAGACGACCGAGATTTATATCCCGGAAGATGATACCAGCGGCGGGGTAGGGGCAAATTTCATTGTTCGCTGGAGTTCTGTGAAAGAGGTCAATACACCGATTATTGAATGTCTTATGATCGGCATGAGGTCCGGGCAGGGGATATCATTTGTCAGTCCGGGTCAGGAGATAAGAAAAACAGGCAAGTAATTTAAGTTGACAAAATATATTGAAATATTCAAAGTTAATAAAACAAATTTAGTCGGCAATGTGTTTTTAATTTTAATGGAGAAAATCTTTGCGATCAACAGCACTCAAAAAAACAGCCGTTGTTTTTCAAATTATGGCAATTGTTCTTTTGCAAATCTACGCTGTTGTACCGTTGATCTTCAAATCTTTTACTGCGCACGCAGGTAGCATTAAGTGTGTCGGCGACCATAAGAAATGCGGCTGTTCCCCGTTTAAAGTTTCATCCCAGGCCTGTTGCTGTTATAAATCAGGACAAATTGCAAAAACAGTTTTTTCGACAGATGACCATGCTTCCAAATCAGATCTTCGTGAAAATTCGGTGGCAGACGCGGCATCCGTACCTGTAGAAAAACAGAAAAGCTGCTGCATCGGATTGAGCAGTGAAGCAACTACCGCATCTCAAGACAAAACCGACAAAACCATTCCGGAGATAAAATCCGGTTCCTGCTTCGGTGATCCTGATCAGATCCTTATTTCGCTGGAAAAATCAAAATTTATACAACAACAGCTTTTTAACAACCCGCCACAGTTTTCCTCTTTTGTAAAGTATCATCAAGCCAATACGTTCCATGACCGTTTTCTGGAACCTCCTGTACCACCACCTCAAAACTCAATAGTCGCCTGATTTGTCTCAACCCCAACTGTTTTTGATTTAAATGTTATTGTTGTCTCTGGCTGCAGCTGTTTCCGGTTTTCGTCCTTTATTCCGGCGTTAACGGTCTCATCTTGCAGAGCAGAGCTCAGCACAGACTGTTCCGGTCCGGAGTTTTATGATTATTCCGCATCAGGCCAAATGGTTCGGCTTATCTGCTGCGTTGCATCTGGCTGTTGCTGCAGGCATTTATGCAGTAGCGATCCGCGATGTGCAACGTACGCCTAAAGCCATCATGGTGGTGCTGGAAAACCTTGATTTGCCAGAGTTACCACAGCGCAAGGTTAGCCAGACACCGGCCAGGTCCGTGGTACGTCCGGTCTCAGAGTCGAAACCGGAACCGCCTAAGCAGAATCAGCCGTTACGTGAGGCCGTTGTTGTCAAGGAGTCAACACCCAAAGCTGTTCCCCTTTCGAGCCGCTCCGTGGAGACTCCAAGTGTGTCAATGGATAGGCCGGTTGCAGTTGCAATTCGGCCAGCCCCAAAAGCGGTAATGACTTCCAATGATTCGAGGCTGCCTGTGGAAAAGGCGCAGCAGAAATATTTGAAAGAACATTTTCGTTATATCAGCGACTTGATCGCGAAAAGACTGGTTTATCCGCCCATGGCCCGCCGCATGAACTGGAGCGGCAGGGTGGCTGTATCATTCATCATTGCTGAAGACGGCACTGTTCACGGACTAAAGGTGGTCAGGTCATCGGGGTATTCCATGCTGGACAAAAGCGCATTGGAAACAGTCAGAAGCGCGGCCCCGTTTCCTCGACCACCGGTAAGGGCTGAAATTGAGGTGCCGATAAATTTCAGTCTGGTACAGTAAACATCAAACATTTATCCATATTTATTGAAGGAGTGCATATGAGTTTCAAAAAGAAGAGACTGCCTATATTGGCAGCAACAATAGGAATTGCCATGATCTGTCAGAATGTACAGGCAGAAAACCAGATGCTGGATGAGATTACCGTGCGCGGTCAGAAGGAGTCTCCCAAAGAAGAGAGTCTCTCCATTCGTGAAGTGCGAGAAAGCCCGGCCAGGGATATGGGTGAAGCGCTCAAACAGGTTGAAGGGATTAATATTGTTCGCAAAGGGGCAATAGCCAATGATGTTGTTCTGCGCGGGTTCCAGAAAGACAATATAAATGTGTTGATTGACGGCGTACGCCTGCATGGTGCCTGTCCGGGGCGAATGGACCCTCCGGCGTTTCATTATGATTTTGCTGAAATAGAGCAGGTTAAAGTCATTAAAGGCCCCTATGATTTGACCAACCCGGGGGGACTGGGCGGAATGATTGATGCCCAGACAAAAAAACCGGGTATGGGCTTTGGTGCCGATGCCAATGTAAGTTATGGCAGCTGGAATGCAACCAACGCTTCCGTTACCGGCTCTTACGGTAAGGAAAAATACGATGTCCTCCTGGGGTATGCCTACAAGTATTCCGATGTGCCGGAATCTGGAGATGGAAAGAAGTTTACCGAGATCTACCCGGCTACTAGCAGAAACCGCTACAAAGCGGATGCCGTTGATTCAAAAGCCTACGAGATCAATACCGGCTGGGTAAAATTGGGTGTGAACCCCACCGCCAACTCCCGCAGCGAGATCAGTTATACCTATCAGGATGCTGACCATGTTCTTTATCCATATTTGAAAATGGATGCGGATTATGACAATGCCCATCGTCTGAACTGGAGCCACAGGTTGCAGAAAGTCTCAACCCTGATTCAGGATCTTAAGATGCAGATTTATTGGGACAAGGTTGAGCATCTGATGGACGACCGTCTGCGCGACAGCTCTAATCCACCTCCAGCGCCGGTAAACCGTTTCTATTCAATGCAGACCGATGCAAAAACTCAGGTGCTCGGTATGAAGCTGAATGCTGCCCTGGCAACCGGTCCTGGAACTCTCAAAACAGGTGTTGATTACTACAACCGCAACTGGGATGCGGTAAATCGCCGGGCCGGATATTTTGCTTATCGTGATGTTGCCATGATTCCGGATGTGTCCATCGATAACCTGGGAATATTCGGTGAGTACGAGATGCATTTGGGGAAAGAGTTCGCGCTGAAAGGCGGATTGCGTGGAGACCTGACCTGGGTTGATGCGGCTAAGGGAAATACGCTTGTTACCGCAGGAACCAAACGTGATTTTGCCGATGTCAGTGCTAATCTGCAGCTGACCTATACCCCGGTCAAAGGGCTGGACATTTTTACCGGTATTGCTCGCGGAACCCGTACCCCGGATCAGCAGGAGCTGTTTCTGGATGTGCCGGTTGCCGTGCCTTCCGCAACTGCAACCTACTGGCATGGTAACAAGGATCTCAAATCCACGGTTAATCATCAGGTTGACCTGGGTGCCAAATATTCCACGGATCGTTTTTATGTTAATACATCGGTATTTTACAGCGATCTGCAGGATTATATAAACTTCTACCAGGGTCCGACCACCTTCCACAAAAGCTATCAGAATATTCATGCAACCATGTGGGGGGCAGAACTGGGCAGCCAGGTTTCGCTTGATTACGATCTGTTCCTGAGAGGCTCCATGTCATATGTTGAGGGGCGCAATGAAAGTGCAGGTCGTCCGCTTTCCGAGATTCCTCCTCTTAAAGGGGCTGTTTCCGTACGCTATGACAACGGAACATTTTTCCTGGAAGCACAGGAAAATCTGGCTCTGGAACAGGATAATGTGGATAGCGGTCTAAATGAGACAGCTACGGCCGGATGGGCGACCACTGATCTGAAAGCCGGATACAATGCAAAGGGTTTTACCGTGATTGTTGGTGTCAACAACCTGCTTGATAAATATTATTTCAGCCATCTTTCCTATGCCCGTGATCCGTTTGCCAACGGCGTGGGGCTGAAAGTTCCTGAAGGCGGAAGAAATGTGTATTTTTCGGTAGGGTATAAGTTTTAGTTGTATCGGAAGACCGGGATGCAGATTATAGCATCCCGGCAAATTATGTATTAATTTTTTATGCAGTTTTTACAGAGCCTGAAACGGGTGGACCAGATTCATCCGAATAAAAACCAGAAAGGATTGAAAATGAAAAAAATTATTTCCGTAATGCTGCTCTGTCTCTCGCTATTTGCCGTTGTTGCTTTTGCTGCCGACAAGGTTGAAGCTCCCGCCTCCTGTCTCCATTGTGGTATGGACCGCACCACGTTTTCCCACAGTCGGATGTTGATTGAATACGATGACAACACAACAGTCGGCACCTGCAGTATTCACTGTACCGCCGTAGATCTGGCCATTCACATTGACAAGACCCCTAAAATAATCAAGGTGGCTGATTACAACAGCAAGCAGTTGATCGATGCGGAAAAGGCTGTCTGGGTTATTGGCGGTGAAAAGCAGGGCGTTATGACAGCCAGGGGCAAATGGGCCTTTGCTGCAAAGGCTGATGCAGAAGCATTTGTAAAAGCAAACAAGGGTAAACTGGCCACATTTGAAGAGGCCATTAAGGCGGCCTATGAAGATATGTACAAAGATAACAAGATGATCCGTGAGAAACGCAAGATGCATAAAATGAAAAAGGCGATGGAACATAAGCATTGATTTTGACGGTTTATTCTATAAAAAACAGTTAACCGCCGATGAACGCAGATACACGCAGCCGGAAGTAGGCGCTTCTAAGCGAGAAATCAAAGACTTAGACTAAAAAATGGAACAATCAAAGATGTGAGTCTGTTTTTTTAAATAGTACTTGGTTTTCTCGGCGTTAATCAGCGTGTTCGGCGGTTAAACTGCCGTTTTATGGTTTATTCTTCCGTTAACCGGATTTTAAAGGATACGTGAATGAAAAAAAATATTATGCTGGCCTTGCTGGGCGTTCTTGTTATGACTTGCCTGTCCTTTGCTGCCGACCAAAAGCCGGTTAAGGTCGGTACCAAGGATAAATGTCCGGTGTGCGGCATGTTTGTTGCCAAATACCCTGACTTTGTCGCCCAGATTCAGTTCCGTGACGGCACTGTTTTTTACTTTGACGGGGCCAAGGATATGTTCAAGTTTTACCTGGATCCGGCCCGCTATGTCCAGGGCAGGAAGACAGCCGATGTCACTGCTGTCTTTGTAACTAATTACTACGATATGGCCCTGGTTGACGGTAAATCAGCCTATTATGTCGTGGGTAGTGACGTCTACGGTCCTATGGGGCGCGAGTTGATTCCTTTTGCAAAAGAGTCAGAGGCGCGGGATTTTCTGAAGGATCACAAGGGGAAATCGGTTTTACGTTTCCGTGATGTCACACCGGCAGTTCTTAAGCCTCTTGACTGATGTTGTTGCGCAGCTCTAACATATATCTGGGGGCTACTGCCCTGTTGATAATGGTTCTAGGGGGACTGTTTCTGTATTCCACATGGACGGTTCAGTCCTCCAGGCCGGTTTTTGCCAGGAATGCTGCCCTGGCAGGTCAACTGGAATTGACTGACCTCTGTCTGTTTACCGAGGCCAGTTATACCAGACACTTGAGTCTGACTGATTTATCCACCCCATTTCAGGATCTGCCCATGTCGCTGGAGCATTTCCCTTCCGGTTCACTTGTTGGTCCACCTCCACATCTGGTAAGGACTTATGGCAAATCTGATTGAACGACAGCGTTACATACTGGATTATACCGTGTCTGCGCTTTTGCGGCGAAAGGGTAAAAACAGCTCGCTGCTGCTGGTCTACACACTGATTGTTTTTGTGCTTTCTTCGGTGATTTTTTTCACCCATGCACTGAAGAAAGAGGCTGAACTGGTTCTGAAAGATGGTCCGGAAATTGTTGTACAGCGTACCATGACCGGGAGAAATCAGCCGGTACCCCTGGCCTGGGCTGAAAGCATCCGTAAAATCAGCGGTGTTATGGCGGTACGCCCTCGCTTGTGGGGATACGTATATGACACGTTACTGAAGGCTAACTTTACCCTGATGGTTCCGGCTGAAAATCAGCCCGAACAGGGGAGCATAGATGTGGGCAGCGGGGTCGCCAGGGCCTATGGTGCAAGTACGGGCGATATGATTGCGTTTGCTGGTCATGACGGGGAACACCGCATTTTTACCGTCAGAAACATTATTGATTCAGAATCACAACTGCTGACCAGTGATCTGGTTCTGCTTTCGGAACTGGATTATCGGGATTTTTCCGGTATTGCCGCCGGGCAGGCAAGCGATCTGGTGCTGCGGGTGCGTAACCCGAAAGAATATTCAACTGTTGCCAAAAAAATTACCCGCATGTATCCCGATTCCCGCCCGATTGTGCGCACGGAAATCCAGCGCACCTACGATGCTGTTTTTAGTTGGCGTTCCGGTCTGATAGTCCTGATCTTCAGCGCTTCGGCTCTGGCTTTTGTTATCTTTGCCTGGGACAAGGCCTCAGGGCTTTCTGCGGAAGAGCGCCGGGAGATCGGAATCCTCAAGGCGGTCGGCTGGGAAACATCGGACGTTATGCTGATGAAGTTCTGGGAGGGGGTGGCGGTTTCACTGACCGCTTTTCTGGCTGGAACAGTTCTGGCTTATGCGCATGTGTTTTTTGCATCATCGGCGCTTTTTATGCCGGTACTGAAAGGCTGGTCCACCCTCTATCCAAGTTTCAGGCTGACTCCGTTTGTGGACTTCGGTCAGGTGGCCACATTATTCCTCTTCTCGGTTGTTCCATATACGATCACAACCGTAATTCCGGCCTGGCGAGCAGCTACCATAGACCCGGATGCGGTCATGCGTTGAGGCTCATATGATATCAGCACAAAACATCAGCAAAACATTTAACGCCGGCAAGCCCAACGAGTTTACAGCCCTGCACGGTGTTTCATTGGATGTTCATATGCTCGAAACAACCATCCTGAAAGGGCCGAGCGGCTCCGGTAAAACAACTTTGCTCGGTCTGCTGGGTGGAATGGCCAGGCCAACCACTGGACGGATTCATATTAAAGATCGTGAGATAACCAGCCTGCCGGAGCGTTTTCTTTCCGAAATCCGCCGGTCCACATTCGGTTTCATTTTTCAGCATTTCAACCTGATCAAAGGACTTACAGCCATTGAAAATGTCATGATACCGGCCTATCCCAATGGAGAAAAGTATGCCCAGCTTCGCAAAAGGGCGTTGGAGATCATGGCAACCTTCAATCTGGAAAAGCGTATTGATGCCAAGGTGGAGTGGCTGTCCGGTGGAGAGGCGCAGCGCGTTGCCATTGCCAGAGCGTTGATCAACAATCCTACGGTTATTATTGCTGACGAGCCGACGGCGCACCTGGATACCCGTTTGTCCCATGAGCTTATGGGTATCATGAGTGATCTGAGAGCAAAAGGGACGACAATTATCATTGCCAGCCACGATCCAATTGTCTGCGACTCAAATATTGCTGACCGTGTTGTGGAAATGCGTGACGGGCAGATTGTCTGTCACGGTAATGGACCATGATGCTGCACCCCAGCATTTTGGCGCTGTTTTTTGCATCAATTCTGATCAGCCTGATGACGGTTCTTGCTGCGGTTTATGGTGTTCAAATCCTGCGGCGCTGGGACATCGCCAGCGGCAGTGAGCTGCAGTTGGTGCTGGAGCGCCGCACCTATCTGATCTCCACAATTGTCAGCTATTTTCTGGTTTTTCAACTGATTTCCCTGTTTCTGTTCATCCAGACTGCCGACAGTATCTATCATTTGTTTGTAGGCGCCATGTGCGCTGTTGGTACCTTTTCGGTGAATTCATTCGGCTATCCGGCCCTGGCTCTAAAAATAATAACATTCCTGCTGGCCGGTATCTGGATGATTGTCAACCATGCCGATAACCTGGGGTACGACTATCCGCTGATCAAGGTGAAATACCGGTTGCTGTTGTTGATGGTGCCTTTCATACTGGCTGAAACTGTTTTGCAGGGCCTGTTTTTTTTCGGTCTCAAGCCGGATATCATCACATCCTGCTGCGGCAGCCTGTTCAGCCCTTCGGAACGGGGCATACTGAATGAAATAGTTAATGCTCCGCCCATGCCCATGCTGGTTCTGTTTTATGTCTCTTCGGCAGCCACTGTCGCCTCAGGGGTCTGGTTTTATCTGCGTGGCAAGTCGATCCGGCTATTTTCACTGCTCAGTACTGTTCAGTTTTTCGTGTCGCTGGCCTCTCTGGTCTCAGTCATATCACTGTATATTTACAGCATGCCTTCTCATCATTGCCCATTCTGCATTTTGCAGAAAGAATACGGATTCATCGGCTACCCGATCTATCTTTTAATACTTTTAGCAGCTATCTGCGGCGTTGGTGCAGGCCTGATTGAAAGATATAAAAAGATGGAAAGTCTGAGAGATAAAATACCTTCCATTCAGCGCAACCTGGTATTGGCAGGGCTTATTTCTGTTTTACTGCTTGTGGTCATTTCCTCAGGTTATGTGTTGCTGACCAGTTTTACGATGGGATGATTTAAAG
>JBGSQR010000197.1:0-2222 GCA_041737975.1 Geobacterales bacterium
TGCCCTGCAGTTGCTGGCTGTCATGAGACGCACCGAAAAACCGCTGTCCGAGCTTTCAGAAGTTATGATCGCCCTGCCACAGGTACTGGTTAACACCCGTGTCCGTGAACGAATCGACATCATGACCATGCCTGACATTGCCGCAAAAGTTCAGGAGGTAGAAAAGAAGCTTGGCGATGATGGCCGCGTTCTGATCCGCTATTCCGGTACCGAACCTCTGCTGCGTGTTATGTTGGAAGGTAAGGACACCTACGAAATCACCTCCTGGGCTAATGAGATAATAGACCTGGTCAAGAAACATATCGGAGAAAAATAATGGCCAAACTGGGTTTGAATGTAGATCATATAGCTACGGTGCGCCAGGCACGCGGCGGTGTGGAACCGGACCCGGTTACTGCAGCCGCCATGGGAGAACTGGCCGGTGCCGAAGGTATTACCATCCACCTGCGTGAGGATCGTCGCCACATCCAGGATCGCGACCTGGAAATCCTGCGTCGCACGGTTAAGACCAAATTGAATCTTGAAATGGCAGCCACCCAGGAAATGGTCCGCATTGCCCTGCGGGTCAAGCCTGAACAGGTCACGCTGGTTCCTGAAAAGCGCCAGGAACTGACTACGGAAGGCGGCCTGGACGTAATCCTCAACCAGAAGCTGGTCAGCGATGCAGTCAAACGCCTCAGAGACGGCGGCATTGTCGTCAGCCTTTTTATGGATCCGCATCAGGAGCAGATCAAGGCCGCCAACAAAACCGGTACGGATTACATTGAAATCCACACCGGCAGCTATGCCGAAGCAATAACCTGGAAGGATCAGGAGCAGGAACTGGAAAAAATTGATACCGCCATAAAACTGGCCCGCAAAGTTGGTATGGGTGTCAATGCCGGACACGGCCTGAATTACGTCAACATCAAACCGCTGGCAGCACTGGGCGGAATTGAAGAGTATAATATCGGCCATTCCATTATGGCCCGTGCCATGTATGTGGGGATGGACCGCGCTGTCCGGGATATGGTCGAGCTGATCAAGTACGCATGATAATCGGCATAGGTACGGACATAGTTGCAATTAAACGCTTTCAGCGTTTTGTTGATGAAAACAACACCGCTATCCTGCATCGGCTTTTTACAAAGCTGGAACTGGAATACTGCAGCGTTAAGAAAAGCGCCGCAGCAAGTTACGCAGCGCGGTTTGCCGCAAAAGAAGCCTTTATGAAAGCCCTTGGCACCGGTTTGAGAGATGGTCTGTCCTGGCAGGATATGGAAGTTGTTAATGACAGCCACGGCAAACCGGAACTGTATCTTTCCGGACGGGCACAGGAACTGTTTGAAGTTAGAGGTATCAGCAAAACGTTTCTTTCCCTGTCACATGACGGAGACAATGCTCTGGCAATGGTAGTTCTGGAGACCGTATGAAGGATAAAGACGAATCTATCCAAATGGTTCATAGTAGTAATCCAGAAATTTACTCGGCATCGAACCTTAACTATCTCGATACAGACAGCATTCGGCCTATTCTTCGTCCACGCAATCCACTTGCCCACAAAGGCAATTTCGGACACTGTCTGATTCTGGCAGCTTCGACCGGCAAAACCGGAGCGGCAGCACTCTGTGCCAACAGCGCTGTTCGCAGCGGTTCCGGCCTGGTCACAGTGGCAATACCTTCCAGCCTGAACAGCATCATGGAAATAAAAACTACCGAAGCCATGACCCTGCCACTTGACGACGCAGGACTTGGGTATATCACAGAGGCTGCCTACAGACAGATTGATGCCGCACTACACAACAAAGATTGCCTGGCAATCGGGCCCGGTGTCGGCAGGCATCCGGAAACAACAGTGGTTGTACGTCAACTGGTTGAAACAGCAGATATTCCTTTGGTAATTGACGCTGATGGCCTGAACGCGCTGGCAGTTGACACATCAATTCTGCTGCGCAAACAATCTGCCAATGTCATTCTGACCCCCCATCCGGGAGAGATGGCGCGCCTGACCGGCAGCGCTGTTCCTGATGATGACTGTGGCCGCATAGCTATCGCAAAAGACTTTGCCGAAAAATATGGTATCTATCTGGTGCTTAAGGGAGCCCGCACAGTTGTGGCAACCCCTGACGGAACATCCTGTATCAACACCAGCGGCAATCCCGGCATGGCTTCCGGCGGCATGGGGGATGTACTGACAGGTGTTATTACCTCACTGCTGGGACAGGGATACAACGCCTATGATG
>JBGSQR010000208.1:0-2249 GCA_041737975.1 Geobacterales bacterium
GACCCATGCCGTGCGCGATCTGACCGACGAAGAGCTTGAGCGGCCCAAGATGTTCCGCTACTGGCGGGTTCTGCCTCCAGCCGGTAAAATAGGTATCTTTATCGGTACCTGGTATTCAGGTCCGTTGGTAGAGAATGTCTACGGCACAATTAAAAATGCCGAACTGGATCAACGTCTGGAGAGGATAGTACGTTTTGAAAAGATGCTTTGTGATGAAGGCGCACTGGTACTCAAGTTCTGGCTGCACCTCTCAGAAAGTGAACAGAAAAAACGTTTAAAGTCATTGGAGAAAGATTCCAAGACCCGTTGGCGCGTTACGGAAACAGACTGGAAAAACTATAAGCTGTACAGCAAGTTTAGAACCGTTTCGGAACGTATGCTTCGTTGTACCAGTACAGCCGAATCTCCCTGGACAATTGTTGAGGGTACTGACCCCCGTTATCGCTACCTGACAATTGGTAAAGCTATTCTGAATGCCGTAAGACAGCGTCTTGATGCCCCTGAACCACCCAAACAGCATGAGCCGATTCCACCAATCATGCCTAAAATTGACAACCTTTCGATTCTGAAAACACTGGATCTGACTAAAAAAATCAATAAGTCTGAATACGAAGACGAGCTTGAAAAATATCAGGGCCGCCTTAATCTGCTGACCCATCACAATGATTTTAAAAAACTGGCTGTAGTTGTAGCCTTTGAAGGCAATGACGCAGCTGGTAAAGGCGGCAGTATCAGGCGCATAACCCAGGCGCTGGATGCCAGACAATACAGAGTTACCCCGGTTGCTGCGCCGACCGAAGAAGAGCGTGCGCAGCCCTATATGTGGCGGTTCTGGCGCAGTATCCCGCGTAAAAACCGTTTTGCCATATTTGATCGATCCTGGTATGGTCGAGTACTGGTAGAACGCGTGGAAGGATACTGCGAACGTGCGGATTGGATGCGGGCCTATGGTGAGATCAATGACTTTGAGGAACAGCTTGTGCGAAGTCGTACCGTGGTTGTTAAATTTTGGCTTTCCATTAGTCAGGATGAACAGCTCAAACGGTTCAAGGCGCGTGAAAAGATCGGTTTCAAGCGTTTCAAGATAACAGATGACGACTGGCGAAACCGTGAAAAATGGAGCGAATACGAACTGGCTGTTTGCGACATGATTGACCGTACCAGTACTGAAATTGCCCCCTGGACACTGGTTGAGGCCAACGACAAATCCTATGCCCGTATCAAAGTTTTGAAGACACTTTGCGAGCGGATTGAAAAGGCACTGGAAAAGCTGTAGGGGCGAATCTTGCCTTCGCCCGGTTAACAAAATAAACAAGGAGAAAATTGATGTTCACAGAACCTGAAGAGCGGCAGATATCGGAGTTTTTGAAGCTGGCCCTGGTGCCCTCGAATACACTGACCCTGGACGGAGTCCATGGGTTGTTGTACGGGCTTGCCATCGCACCGGATCTGATAGCGCCGGATGATCTGCTGCCGATGGTCTATGGCATAGAGCTGGCTTCCTTTAACGAAAGTCAGGCCAACCAGTTGTTTGCCATGCTATTTGGAATCTATAACCGTTTTGTGAAGGAAAATGAGGAGGGTAAGCTCGTTTTTCCGTTTGACATAGGCCAGATGACACGCAACGACATCCCGAGAATCAGAGAGTGGTGCCAAGGATTGATGCGTGTTCTGAGTATTGAGCCTGATCTCTGGGGTATAACCGAGCATGAACCGGATCCTGCTGCCATTACCGAAGAAGAACAGGAACTATCAACCAGCATTGCAATCGTCTCCGGCATTGCTTTTCCAGAGGATGCTGCCGAGATCTTTCGGGATGAAACATTTGAGGATGTGGAAAACAAGTCTGACTCCAGTCTGCAGGGTAAGGTTTTCTTTTTTCTGCCCATGGCTGTGGACTACATCCAGCAGCATGGCGGCAAGCTGCGCAAGAGTACTATGAAGCGGATGCAAGCCTGTTCCGGCAAGCCTGGCCGTAACGATCTATGCTCTTGCGGCAGCGGCAAAAAATACAAGAAATGCTGCGGTGCGTAGGGGCGAACCCAGTAGAAACGACTTTACGAGCGCCCATCCTTCTGGGGTGGGCGAGGATTGAAACTAGCATAAGCACAGGGGTAAACCGTGATTTTTGAGAACGCCCGTACTAACTGAACGGGTGAAGATTGAAACGTCACCTGCCCCACCATGCGAATAAAAACAAAAGGCCGCCTTCACCACGAAAGCGGCCTTTTTTTAGTTTGCGGGAGATG
>JBGSQR010000215.1:0-2819 GCA_041737975.1 Geobacterales bacterium
TTTAAAGTTCCCCCTCACCTTGCGGGAGGGGGCTAGGGGGTGGGGGAAGAAGTGGATTTTCATGGCTCAGAAGCCCCCTCATCCGGCCTTCGGCCACCTTCTCCCTCAGGGAGAAGGGATAATTCAAGTACACCCCTCAAAACCTCTTTCAACTGATCAAACCGATACGGCTTACTGATCATTCCGGCCAGTTCATTATTCTCAACCCGTTCTGAAATAACCGTATCTCCAAAACCGCTGGAGATAATAATCGGCAACTTTGGATTCAGCTTTTTCAGCTCAGTTATCAACTGATAGCCATCCATGACCGGCATACCGATATCTGTCAGAACCATAGTAACAGCTGGTGCTTGCTCCTGATAAAGCTTCAAAGCCTCCAGGCCGTCTGCAGCTTCAAGAACATCAAAACCCAGTTTCTTCAACATAGACCTTACTACAAGCCTGAGCGCGTCCTCATCTTCTGCCAGCAGCACTGTTCCATGCCCATGCCAGGGTGGAGACGAAACATTCGCAGATGAATCAGCCTCAGCAGTAACATTGACCGGCACAGGTAGATATATTTTGAAACATGATCCCCGACCGGAACCGCTTTCAATCTGAATCGACCCATTGTGCGCAGCAATAATACCGAGGACAGCCGACATACCAAGTCCGCGACCGGTAAATTTGGTTGTGAAAAACGGTTCAAAAATACGGTAAGTTATCTCCTCGTCCATGCCGCAACCGTTGTCTTTTACTTCAAGGCAAATATAATTTCCTGCAGCTATCAGCTTACCAAAATGATCTTTTTGCACATTTACCGGACCAATCTCTGCTTGATACAGTGAAATATCAATTTCACCCTGTGCTTCACCAATAGCCTCGGTGGCATTGATAACAAGATTCATGACAACCTGCCTTAGTTGGCTGGCGTCGGCCTTTATTACCGGCAGATCATTTAAAAAGTTCGATTTTATCAGCACATTGGGGCTGGTGGTCGCCTTCAGCATCTTGACCATCTCTTCCACAAGTTCCCGCAGATTAAAACGGGTCAGGACATAGGTAGTTTTACCGGCGTAGGCCAGCATCTGGCGGCAGAGATCAGCTGCACGTTCAGCGGCCTTTTCAATCGGCTCGATATGTTTTTCCGCTTTCTCCGGATGCAGCTTTGCCAGAGAACAATTGCCGATAATTATGGCCAATATGTTGTTGAAGTCGTGGGCCACTCCTCCGGCCAACATACTCAGACTTTCCAGCTTCTGGCTATGTTGAAGCTGTTTTTCCAATGCCGCTTTTTCTGCTTCGGCCATTTTTCGGTCTGAGATATCCCGAATGATAATGCTGGATCTGTCAAATCCGTTTAAAGCCTTGAAAACCGAGCAATTAAGCTCTACCGGAAACTTTTCACCATTCTTGCGAACACATATCAATTCGGCACTTATCTTTCCGGTCCTTTTACGTTCTTCCAACACAACCACCAGTTTTTCATCGGAGACATCCATGACTCCGTTTCTGCCGATCTGCCTGATTTCCTCCTCAGTCCGTTGAAACATTCTGCAAGCGGCCGGATTTGCGGCAAGAATGGTACCGTCCGGAATAGTTATTAAAATCGCATCTGGCGAGGTGTCGTAAAATGTGCGATAGCGCTCTTCACTTTCCCGTAATGTTTCCAGAGCCAGTTTCTGTTCCGCAATATCATATGCCAGATCAGCCAGCAGCGTAATCGCCTCCACATCCTGCTGATCATAATCAGTCGGCTTATTGCCAACACCGATAATCGCCACAATCTTCTCATTACGAAAAACCGGTACAACCAGCTCACGAATAACAACTGCATGACCCTCAGGCATCCCTTTCCGGTTTGGCAGTGAAGCATAATCATTATGTATTACCGGGCGCAATTCGCGAACGCACTCTACCCACACTCCGGCCTGGGAAACACCGTAATGGCTGCTACTACCTTCTGCCTTGCAGAACATGGTTGATGTACCGGTTGACCAGGCCTGCAGTGTCAGCATCTGCTGGTCAATATCTAAAAAATGATAGAAACCGATGCAACTGCCTGTCAGCTCCTCTGCTTCATCCAGTGTTTTCCGCAGCAGGTCATTTAGTGGATGTTTCAGCGAATACTCCATTAACCGCAGACGTGCGGCCAGAATCTGCTCGGTATGCATATCGTTATCCTTTTCTGCGAGATTATTAAACGATACCATTCACTGACGGAATATCAAGTTGGGGAGTCTTATGAGTTTGCAGGATGGAGAGAAACAATAATCCGTAATACCAAACACGGACAAGCCGGAACCCTATAAATCTTGTTTCACGCGACGACGCAACGACGCAACGTTTAAAACCATAAATAAAAAGATTTGTTAAAGATTTTCGTCGCGTCGTCGCGTCGTTGCGTGAGTAAAAGCCTTTAGAGGTTAAAGCCAAGAGGGGCCAAATTTGTTCTAATTAGAAGCCAGCACTCCTAACACCCAAGCCTGTTGTAAAGCGTACGTCGACTGACGCCCAGCAGCCTGGCAGCTTTGGCCTTGTTGCCGCCGGCTCTTTGCATGGCCTCATCAAGGGTAAGTTCTGTTTCCGGGAAAAATTGGGGAGGAGCGACCTGGTTCAGCATTGAAGCCTTTGAAAGCAGGATCAGGTCATTGGGCAGATAGTCGGGAGTAATGATGCTCTGCTTACACATTATTGCCGCATGTTCGATGGTGTGTTCCAATTCCCTGACATTGCCGGGCCAGGGATGGGTCAACAAAAACTCCATCACTTCACCGGAAACACCGGATAAAGAACGTTCAAATTTCTGGTTGAATTTTTTGATGAAATATTCAACCAGC
>JBGSQR010000236.1:0-1991 GCA_041737975.1 Geobacterales bacterium
ACCGGATGGGGCGATAATGTATCTGACCATCAAGCTGGATTAGTGGACTCGATGGGGCGGTTTTTGAACCGCCCCATTTTTGTGTAACCAACCTACTATGTTTTCTTCCGTAGTTCTGCTATTATCGAAAACTTAAAAAAATCGAAAGGAAACACGCAAAATATATGGGAGTTTATGCCAATACAGTCAGCATCACACAATATACCATAACCGGAGATTTGCCTAAGAGTGACGAATTTCAGTGGTTTTCCGAAAAGCTGGCCGGGAAGGCCTTCCAGTCTATTGAAAGCTCCTCCGATGAAAATTCGGAAGGCTGGGCCCAGGTTGATCATCCTGACGATGCCAGTTTTGAAGTGCCGTCCGCCTTCTGGCGTGACAATTTTCTGCTGTTTTCCCTGCGCCGTGACCAGCGCAAGATTCCGGCTGCCGTGCTCAAGTCACATACCGCCAGGGAAGAGGGTGCCTTTCTTTCCATGCATCCGAACCTGCGCCGTACGCCAAAGAACAAGCGCAACGAAATCAAGGAGCAGGTTCAGCTGCGTCTGATGAGCCGCTGTTTGCCTGTGCCGTCAACAGTTGATGTGGTCTGGGATCAGAAGAAGGGGCAGTTGACCCTGTTCAGTCTGGGCAGCAAGGTGATCGAGCGCTTCGAGGATGTTTTTCGCAAAACGTTTGAAGGCCTGCATCCGCTGGCGATTCATCCCTTTGCGCGGGCGCGCATGCTGCTGGAAGGGCAGGAACTTGACAAGCTGGAACAGGCCAACCAGGCCAACTCCGATTCGGTTCTGGCCCTGATTCGAGATAATCAATGGTTGGGTTGGGACTTCATGCTCTGGCTGCTGCAGCGCGGAGTCAATGGTGAAGGGGAGTTCGGTATCTGCCGTCCTGGCCATTTTACCAGCGGTGAACGTTTTTCTGCCTGGATTGATGACCGGATCCAGTTGCAGGGGGGCGGTGAAGAAGGTGGTATCCAGAAAGTATCTGTCTCTGGTTCTCAGGATAGTTACACCGAGGCGATCTCGGCCATTAAAGGCGGCAAGAAGATCACTAGTGCCACTATCTGCATGGAAAAAGATGAAAATATCTGGAAGCTGACGCTGAAAGGTGAAACATTCGGTTTTGCTTCGTTCAAGAGCCCTCAGGTGCGCATTGAACGGGATAATACGGTGGATGAGATGAGTGAGCGCGAAGCCGCTTTTTATGAGCGGATGTACCTGCTTGAGCAGGGGATACAGCTTTTTGACAGTCTGTTTACGGCGTTTCTGAAAGAACGCCTTAGTGATGCCTGGACAGCGCGTCTTGTGGCGATTCAGGAATGGTTGGAAGGCAGGAACTAGTGACTGGTGACTGGGGACTGGTAAGGTCAAAAGATTTTACCAGTCCCCGGTCCCGCGTCCCTAGTCCCTAAAATAGGAGTTTAAAGTGAAATTTATCGATGAAGTAACCATGTTTGCATCATCCGGGCATGGCGGGCCTGGATGCGTTGCTTTCCGGCGAGAAAAGTTTATTGAGTTCGGCGGTCCTAATGGTGGCGACGGCGGCAAGGGTGGTGATGTTGTTTTTGTTGCTGTCACCGGCCTGTCAACCCTGCTGGAGCTGCGGCATCGTCCGCACCAGAAAGCCGAAAAAGGACATAACGGCCAGGGTAGAAACAAGCATGGTGCCGGTGGTGAAGACCTGGTAATCAAAGTGCCGATTGGAACCGTAATCAAGGATGCCGAGACCGGTGAAGTCCTGGCAGACCTGACCGAAGCCGACCTGCGGGTGATCCTGCTCAAAGGTGGTCGCGGCGGTCAGGGCAACGCCCGTTTTGCCTCGGCTACCCATAAAACACCACGCTTTGCCCAGCCGGGTGAAGATGGTGAAGAGCGCAAGCTGCGTCTGGAACTGAAGCTGATGGCCGATGTTGGTCTGCTAGGGCTTCCTAATGCTGGTAAGTCCTCGCTGATCAGCAAAATATCCTCTGCACGTCCCAAGATTGCCGACTATCC
>JBGSQR010000240.1:0-3089 GCA_041737975.1 Geobacterales bacterium
AAAATGCACCATTGAAAATATTATAGAAGGGATGACTTTCAAACGGCTTAAAGCTATTTTCAAGCAATGTTAAACCAAGAAATAGCAGACCAGCACCGAGGAGCAGATCTCCTGCGTTTGCAATTCTTCTGCGACGTGCAAAAAACTTGAGCAAGACGCCTACAAAAACAAGTGGTGTTGCAACCAGATGGTAAGGGAATACGGGTAAATGCAGGGATATTGATGCACCTATCAATACTCCACCTAAAACACTTAATGACTGAAAAGCATTCAAAACTCCGCCATTGAGCAGGCCAATCGAGAAAATAACTGCAGCGCTGACAGAATTAAGAGACAGCGAGAGAAAGACACCAAACAACATGGAATAAAAGCGATTGGATGTTATTGCAGCAAAAACGCTTCGAATGCGTTCATCGGCCACGGTACGAATTCCGTCCGACATGATACGCATGCCGAGTAGAAAAAGTCCTATGCCACCCAAAGCGCCTTCTAGAAGACTGAGAGGCATTTACGATGTACTCCTGTACTACAACTAAAAAATAAATGAAGATCTGAAAAAAACTGCAGGAAACATCTATTCAGAAAAACTAACCGTCGACCATTTCTTTAAGTTCCTTGCCGACTTTAAAGAATGGAAGCTTTTTAGGGCGAACTGTGATGGACTCTCCAGTCTTGGGATTGCGACCGGTGTAGGACTCATATTCTTTGACTACAAAACTTCCCAACCCGCGGATTTCGATCCTGTCGCCCTTGACCATTGCCTCGGTCATGGAATTAAAAACAAGATTTACAATCTCTTCTGCGCGCTTGTTTGAAATGTCTTTTTTAATAGCCAACTGCTCGATGAGTTCAGATCTGTTCATAAAACCCCTCCCACGATAAGTTCTAACTGTTTTATTGGTGATTGCAATAACTTAAGATGTATTATTAAGATTTTCGGCAACGTTTGTAAAGAAACATCTTAATCTTTCTGATCTTTTTTTGCTTTTAAAACAAAATAATTTGAAAAAGACGACTAATTCACTTTTACCAGCAACGTAACGCTTTCCAGGTGGTATGTTTGGGGAAACATGTCGACCGGAATACTACTCCTGACATGATACTGACCATTTTTCACAAAAGCGCCACAATCCCGTGCAAGAGTACTTGGGTCACAGGAAATATAAATAATTTTTTCCGGGTTAAGCTTTAATACCTCGACAACAGCATCTCCCGCTCCACTTCTTGGCGGGTCAAGGATCACGACATCAAATTTCCTGCCCGCAGCAACAAGCTGCCTAACTCCAACAACGGCATCAGAACAGATAAACTCTGAATTAGTTATACCATTCTTCACAGCATTTTCCATCGCAGATGAAATTGAATCTTTATACTCTTCAATTCCGGTCATGCTATAAACATCGCCCGACAACGGAATAGAAAAGTTCCCATTGCCGCAGTAGAGATCCAGAACCTGTTCAGTACCTTTAAATTCGGAAAACTGTCTGACCAGTTCCAGAAGTTTAATATTTTGATCTCTGTTGACCTGCGAAAAAGCACCCGGCTTGTACGACAGCTGACATTGTTTTCCAACTTTATCCGGCAAAACATAAGTCAGCAGGTCATCTCCATAGATCTTACGCAAACGGACCTTTCTGCCGGACTGGATATAAAGACCAGTAACTGGTCTCAACTCAGTCATATAATTTTTAAAAAAACCAGCCACACCATCAATATCATTTCCGATGTAATTGACCACAGCAATCACAACCTCACCGGCACAGTCAATATTGATCTGTGGAAGCTGATTAGGGTCAGTAAAACTTTTCAAAACAGATCTAAAAGAGCGGAGAGCCTCGTTGATAACCGGCATGGCCACAGGGCAGCCGTCAGAGGCATCTTCTACAAAATGGGTCCCCTGACGGTAAAATCCCATCTGGAGTTGATTTTTGGCGTAATGTAATTTGAACTGGACACGGGAGCGGTAACCATACGGATGCGCTGAAGGGACAACGTCCTCAATCAGATCACCAGCAATCCGAGCGCCACGCCAGAGGGTATCAGCAAAGATTTCCCTTTTGGAAATCAATTGACGGGTATAGTTGATATGCTGCCAGTTGCAGCCACCGCATGAACCGAACAGGGGACAAGGCGGTTCAACCCGATCTGCCGAAGATTTAACTATTTCCGTAATGGAGGCGGTGCTGTAAGATTTCTTGTCTGTTATCAGGCTGACCTTCAGATCATCACCCGGACAGCTGTAAGGCACAAAGCATACTTTACCATCGTAACGGCCGACCCCGCCGCCTCCGAAAGCCAGCCTATCAATACTAATTTCAAAATCTTTCATATTTTTTCCCGCGAGAAATTATACCTGATTTAAGATGTTTTTCGTACTCACTGAGTACAAAGCGGGACGGGAAATCCTTCCGCGAAAGATAGGGCAAAACATTTGCTTTGAATGATGTCAGCAGTTCATGACGGACAGATTCAACTTTACTTTCCGGCACTGCCATTTTTTCCAATACTCTTTTAAAACAGATTGAAGGACCGAGATGGTTCAGGGCCTGATCGAATACCGCTTGTGAATCAAACATACCGGCCGTTAAAGTAACATCTGCTGATGCCAGAAGCCGGACATGATAATACCCGCCGTAATAGTGGCTGGTTGTATTCTGGACACTGACAATCGAGCCATCAGCCAACATAAATTCGGCTACAATATGTTCATTCCCCATTGTGCAGTTTCTCGATCTTTTGAACCAATTCAACCAATTTTAGAGTCACCAGTTCTTCCAGCCTGGCTCCCTTTTCAGCAGAGGCCTGCGCCGGATCGCCCCAGACACCACCAGGCCAGTAACGACGTTTATCTCTAACCAGAATTCCGGCTGGAAATGCCGGGTATTCCATGGGAGAAGTTCCTTTGACCAGATGTGGGTGTGAATGCATAATTCTTGATGTTTCGATCTCCCCGGCATGGGAATCACCCATTGTAACTATCAGTCCCCGTCCCTCATCTCGTGCCAGATCAAATTCTGTTACAACGGCAATCTCAATATCGGGAAACTCAGCAATCAGTTCTTCACCAGCCTCTTGAAGTGCCATTCTAT
>JBGSQR010000025.1:0-4354 GCA_041737975.1 Geobacterales bacterium
CTGTTTACCGGTGGTCTTGGTGCCCATTACGGTGCCGAACGTCTTGGTGCATCCGTTATTCCTATCTCCGGCGGCAATACAAAAAAACAGATTATGATCATGCAGGATTTTGGTTCAACAGTGCTGACCTGTACACCTTCGTATTCACTTTTTATGGCAGAAGCGGCACATGAAGAAGGTATTGATTTTCGCAGCCTAAAGTTGAGAGTCGGAATTTTCGGCGCTGAACCCTGGTCTGAGGCGATGCGTGAGGAAATTGAGCAGAAACTTAATCTTACTGCAATTGATATTTACGGATTGTCCGAAATCATGGGTCCTGGTGTTGCCATTGAATGTGTGGAAGCCAAAAGCGGACTCCATATCTGGGAAGATCACTTTATTCCTGAAATTATCAACCCTGAGACAGGTGAACGCCTTGGTGAAGGTGAGTTGGGGGAGCTGGTTATAACCACAATCACCAAGCAGGGTATTCCTTTGATTCGCTATCGCACACGAGATATCACCAGCATATCATATGAGCCATGTATCTGCGGCAGGACTCATGCCCGCATTGCCCGCATGAGTGGCCGTTCTGACGATATGCTGATAATCCGTGGCGTCAATATATTCCCATCACAAATTGAGTCTGTATTGGTTGGTATTGAAGGTGTTGAGCCTCATTATCTCCTGATAGTTGAACGTAAAGACAATCTGGACACCCTGGAAGTGCAGGTTGAAGTAGATGAGCGTCTGTTCTCTGATGAGATCAAGGTACTGCAGAGACTGTCCAGGAGAATTGAGAAGGAAATCAAGGATATGCTAGGTGTTACCTGTACTGCCAAACTTGTAGAGCCAAAGTCAATTACGAGAAGTGAAGGTAAAGCAAAAAGAGTTATTGATAACAGACATATTTAAAATGCCGGAACTTGGTATCCGGGATCGGGAAAGACAAACTTTTTCCAGTCCCCGGGTCACTGGTCCCGAGTCCCTAATCATGGAGGGTATTATGAAAGTTGAACAGATATCCATCTTTATCGAGAATAAATCCGGGCGTCTGGCAGAAATAACAAGCATTTTAGGAGAGGCTGGTATAAATATCAGAGCACTTTCCCTGGCTGATACATCTGATTTTGGTATTTTGCGTTTGATTGTAAATGATGCAGAGACAGCCAAAACGGTACTTAAAGAAAAAGGGTTTACCGTAAGTAAAACTGAAGTAATTGCTGTTGAAGTACCGGATACTCCGGGTGGCTTATCCTCAATTTTGCATGCTCTTGATACAGATCAGATAAATGTTGAATATATGTATGCCTATGTTGAGCGCTGTGGTGGAAACGCGGTAATCATTTTCCGTTTTGATGAGATAGACAAAGCAATTACCACACTTAAGAATAATAATATCAATATTCTTGAAGGCGAACGTATTTATGGTTTATAAGCAGGTTATTTATTCAGGTTTTATTGTGATGTTTCAGGTTTCAACTTAAATATAGCTTGGGGGTATTAATGTACAGATCAGTTGCTTTGGTGATTTCCTTGGTTGGCGTGTTGTTTCTTTTTGCCTGTACCAAGCAAAAACAGGATCCGATCAAAATAGGTGGACTATTTGCTGTGACAGGGCCGGCATCTTTTCTGGGAGAACCTGAGAAGAATACAGCTCAGATGATGGTTGATGAAATTAATCGAAATGGCGGCATTAAGGGACGCAAGGTCGAATTGATCGTTTATGATACTGCCGGTGACACAACCAAGGCGGTGCAACTGGCTACCAAACTGATTAAAAACGACAAAGTGCTGGCGATTATCGGACCGAGCACAACCGGAGAAAGCATGGCTGTAATTCCGGTGGTAGAAAAAGAACAGATTCCGCTACTCTCCTGTGCAGCCGGCATCAAAATTACTGATCCAGTAAAGAAGTGGGTTTTTAAAACTCCTGCAAACGACTACCTGGCAGCCGAGAAAATTCTCAATCACATGACCAGTTTGAAGCAGAAAAAAATCGCCTTACTGACAGTAACGGATTCTTTTGGTGCTTCCGGTCGTGAACAACTGAAAGAACTTGCACAAAAAAAAGGATTTACCATCGTTGCTGATGAAGTTTATGGTCCGAAAGATACTGATATGACCGCACAGTTGACAAAAATCAGGGGTATATCGGCAGATGCAGTTATTTGCTGGGGTACAAATCCTGGACCGGCTGTTATTACCAAGAATTTCAAACAACTGGGAATTAAAACACCACTCTATATGAGTCACGGTGTTGCTTCGAAAAAATATATTGAACTTGCCGGAGCCGATGCTGCTGAAGGCGTTATGCTGCCAGCCGGCAAGCTTGCAGTCTATAATTCTCTGCCTGAGACTGACCCACAGGTAAAAATTCTCAAAGATTATAATGATGCGTATAAAAAGGCATTTGGTGTAGATGCCTCAACTTTTGGCGGATATGCTTATGATGCTATGTCAATTCTGGTTAATGCCATTAAAACTAAAGATGCAACATCCGATCAGATACGTGCCAGTATTGAAGAAACCAAAAATCTGATCAGTGTTTCAGGTAAGTTTTCAATGTCTTCCACCGATCATAACGGTCTTGACCTGTCCGCATTTGAAATGGTGAAAGTCGCCAATGGAAACTGGATGCTGTTAAAGTAAGAACTTTGACTGTTACGTTATTAACCCAATAAGTGGTTAGCAAAAAATGTCTTCAGGAGTTTATATGATCAAAAGATTGTGTGTTCTTACGATGACTGTTCTGGCGTTTTCCGGATGTACCAAGAAAAGTGATAACCCGATCAAAATCGGTGGATTGTTTGCAGTAACCGGACCAGCAGCATTCCTTGGCGAACCTGAAAGAAATACCGCACAGATGGTGGTTGATGAGATTAACAGTAAGGGTGGCATTAAAGGTCGTAAAATAGAGTTGGTTATCTATGATACGGTCGGTGATACGACAAAAGCGGTACAACTGGCTACTAAACTTATTAAGAATGACAAGGTCGTGGCAATTATCGGACCAAGCACCACAGGGGAGAGTATGGCTTTGGTGCCGGTTGCTGAAAAAGAGATGGTGCCGCTGATATCCTGTGCTGCCGGCATCAAAATTACTGATCCGGTAAAAAAATGGGTTTTTAAAACTGCTCAGAATGATTCCTTGGCGGTTGGTAAAATTTTCGAGCATTTAAAGAAACAGCATAAATCAAAGGTTGCTATCCTGACGGTTTCTGATGGATTTGGAGCCTCCGGCCGTGAACAGCTCAAAGCCCAGGCCGATAAATATGGTATTTCTATCGTTCTTGATGAAACTTACAGTCCGAAAGATACGGATATGTCTCCTCAACTGACCAAAATCCGCAGCAGTCAAGCACAGGCTGTAATTTGCTGGGGAACAAATCCAGGTCCAGCGGTTATTGCCAGAAATATACAACAGTTAAAAATTGATCTACCTGTATTTATGAGCCACGGCGTTTCTTCCAGAAAGTTTATTGAACTGGCTGGTGACGCTTCTGAAGGGTTGATGCTGCCTTCAGGTAAGGTTATCGTTGCAACATCACTGCCGGATAGCGACCCACAAAAGACAGCGTTGAACTCTTATGTAAGTAACTATAAAAAAGCATTCAAGTCCGAGGGGGATCATTTTGGAGGACACGCCTGGGATGCAGTTATGCTTTTGAAAGGTGCATTGGAATCGGGTGCTGATACTGCCTCAGCTGTACGAGATCAACTGGAAAAAACAACAAATTTTCACGGCATCGGCGGTACTTTCAATTATTCGGCAAACGATCACGCTGGCTTGACACAAGATGCCTTTGTATTGGTGGGAATCAAAAATAAGGATTGGGTTGTAGTCAAGTAAATCTCTGAGGACATACAATTTCTCCTTCTTCATACTGACTGGCCGGAGCAGTTTTTTATACGCTCATTATGGCTGAAGATGAAGGAGGAGTTTTATTTTAGGAACTAAAATATGCAGTTTGACCAGATACTACAGTATGTCCTTTCCGGTTTTTCTACCGGTGCTATCTATGCCTTGATAGGGATTGGTTTTTCAATTATCTATAATGCAACAGGCATAATAAACTTTGCCCAGGGTGAGTTTGTTATGCTGGGTGGGATGTTTGCACTTTTTTTCCTGGAAATTCTACAACTGCCTCTCTGGGCAGCTGTTCCGTGTGCTGTAGTGTCATCGGCGATAATCGGCCTGCTTTTTGAACGTCTTGCTATCAGACCATTAAAACAGCCTACACCGATCAATCTGGTCATCATTACTATAGGCGGCAGTATTCTAATGCGTGGACTGGCTATGCTTGTATGGGGTAAAGACACCCATTCACTTCAGTCCTTTAGCGGTGACTTTCCAATTATGATTGGAGCAGCC
>JBGSQR010000248.1:0-2223 GCA_041737975.1 Geobacterales bacterium
CAATCAATCCGGAAATCTCCAGGGCGACTTTTTCATATAGGAGCGCAGAGCTACTTTCTTTCTGTACATTTATCATGGATTAAGAATACTCCCGGACTTTTGATTCAAACAGATACAGTTTAAATGCTTTTTTATGGTTACAGTTTGTATATCACTAAACTGTTATGGTTACAAAAATGATTTTCTGTATCTGTTATTTTGATGAGATCGGTGTAATCTGTAATCAGCAAGAAACAGGGAGAGGCGTTATGAAATGTACATTATCAAGAGGTGAGTTGATCAGACTGGACGGCGGAAAAAGCGGTATTCTGCTTCACTGTGTAGATGGAACTCTGTGGCTGACATCCGGTGATGGTACCGATTATTTGATAAAAGCAGGAACCAGCTTTGAAGTAACAGCAAAAATGTCAGCTGTAGTAGAAGCACTGGAATCAGTTGAGTTTCGCCTGGGTGAAGCTGTTGTAGTTGAAAATATGTCTGCAAAACCGTTGACAGGCTTTGTCGCCTGTTAAGTTATATCTAGGAATAGGCTGTATCCATGATACGGCCTATAGTCGCTCTGCACAATCATTTCAAATTACCAGCTTAAATCCCCAATAACAAAACATCCCAACAATTACGGTACCTGCCAGAGAACGTGTTTTCAGGGCAAACAGCAGTGTTGGAAGGGCAGCCAGCAACTCAGGTTTGTCCAGACTGAAGGTTCTGGGATCGGCAGCGGCAAAAAGTGTTGGCGCAATCAAGGCGCTCAGGATTGCGACCGGAATCAGTTCTAACCATTCAGTAAACCAGACCGGCAGATGCCTGCTGGATAGTGCCACCAACGGCAGCATACGTGGCAGATAAGTTACCGCCCCCATTAAAACAATCAGTATGATGTAATCAAAACTGTTCATATGGTTTGTTTCCTGTGCCGCATTGCACGCTTGATGGCAAATCCTGCTGTTGCCGCAAGGCAGGAGGAAACAATTACATAGGCGTTACCAGGCAGCCATAGGTAGGCCAGGATGGAGCAGAAAGCGGCAATCAGGGCTGTAATTGCGAAGACCTGCCCGCGTAACTGAAAGACCAGCAGGCAGATAAACATACCGGTCAAAGCGTAGTCTATTCCAAATGACCCGGCAGGTATGAACTGCCCCACATAGCAACCGGCCACAGTACTGATAAACCAGGTCGCATTTGTTACATGATTGAGCACCAGGGCACTGTAACGGTTCCAGCCACCCTGATTAAAACGGGCCATGTTGACGGCAAAACTTTCATCGGTGACACCATAGGCAAACAGGGTCAGAAAACGACGGGAAACACCCTGGAAATGAACCGCCATGGCAGAACTCATTAACAGATGCCGCAAGTTAACCATGAAGGTGGTTGTAACAATAGCTGTCATTGAGGCACCGCTGCCAATCATGGCAACTGCTATGAACTGTGAACCACCGGCAAAGACTAGTAGTGACATGATGGCCATCTGCCAGGGTGCCAGCCCGACTTTTTGCGCCAGAACACCGAGGGATAAACCGATGGGGAAAAATCCGAGACAGATTGGCCAGGCTGCTACAAGTCCTTCTCGTATTATTGATTTACCGGAATCAGATTTCTGAATCATTCGGGCTCTACCAATGTCATTCTGCGCTGTGCAGATAGTGCCAACCAGGCATCCAGTGAATAAATCAGCAAACCGATCCAGATAAAAATAAAACTTACCAGATGGATAGAAGAGAAAAATTCGTTGAACAAAAGAACCGCCAGCAGAAATTGAATAGTTGGTGTGATGTACTGTAGAAAGCCTATGGTTGCAAGCTTCAGCCTGCGTGCAGCAGCGGCAAAAAGCAACAGTGGAACCGCCGTAACTACACCGGCAGACATCAAAAGCAAATCAATCTTTAAACCACCTTTCAAAAAGGCACCTTCTCCTGTCCAACCTACATAAATCAGATATGCAGCTGCAACCGGTGCAAGTACAATCGTTTCAACTGTTAATCCGGGAAGTGCCTCTGTTTTAACAATTTTGCGCAGCAGGCCATAGGAACCGAAGGTGCTTGCCAGAATCAGGGCTGTCCAGGGAAAGCTGCCATAACGGACGGTCAAGGTAATAACCCCGGTAGCTGCCAGAAACAGAGCGACTATTTGCAGGCGACGAAGTCTTTCTTTGAAAAAAATCATACCGAGCAGCACACTGACAAATGGAGTGATGAAGTATCCCAAGCTTGACTGAAGCACCTG
>JBGSQR010000291.1:0-6717 GCA_041737975.1 Geobacterales bacterium
GAAATGATCAAGAATATTCAGGGAGAAACCCGCAAGGCTGTATCAGCAATGGAAGATGGTGTTCGTGAGGTTGAGCAGGGGACAACCGAAGCGGCCAGATCCGGACAGGCTTTGGAAGAGATTCTTGAGAAGATCAATGAGGTGACAATTCAGATCAGCCAGATCGCAACGGCTGCTGAAGAGCAGACTGCAACTACTCGCGAAATTTCCAACAATATTCAGCAGATTTCCGATGTTGTAGAGATGAGCGCCAAAGGTTCAATGGATATTTCCCAGTCATCCTCAAGCCTATCCCAGCTTTCCGTTGATCTGCAGGATATGGTCAGAAGATTCAGAATCTGATGGTTATTCTGAATATGTAGAAATAAAACAGGCCCTGAAGCTGATCTGCTTCAGGGCCTGTTTTAAATTTTCCAGCAATGAGCAGTCCCGTATCAGAACACCCGCATCAAGCAGCTTTAATCCGGAATCGCCAGTCATATTTAATCAATCAATTGTCCTTTTCATAGTCCAGTTTTTTCTCCGCAACCAAAGCAAGTTCTTCCCCGTCCGGAGGGCAGCCGGTTTCGCTTTGACGTGCTCTGTGCCTGTTGAGTGCCCGGACAATCTCGATCAGAAGCGGTATGTCATCGGCATATAGCAGTTTCAGCTCTTTCTGGAGAATTAATTTGTCTTTTGCCTGGGCAAGATTTGTCACCTTATCGGGCTGGATAAGTGATGCCGTATGTTCTTCCCCGTCACAGAAAAACGCTTTGAAGCTAACGTCAAGAGCCTGGGAGATCCTGATCAGAACCTTTAAGGAAGGCAGTTGCGCTTCACGCTCAATCTTGCCGATATAAGTGTAGTCCACCCCGTCGGCGACCATTGCTGCCAGCTCTTTCTGTGAGAGCCCCTTTGCAATTCTCAGCAGCCTCAGTTTGTTCCCTATTCCCAAATTCAAATAATCCTCCAGGTGCTTCAAAACTAGTGATCCTGATTTTTTATACGTATACCGTTTATCCTGCTTCATGTCAATCAGGCCAATGTGTGCTAAATAATTATTATTAATGCTTGACAATAATATATATTTATCTTATTAAAATTTAAAAATGATTCGGGGGTGATTGTGAATAAACTCCGTATACTGAGAAAACTGCATGACGATGACCTGTTCGATTGTTTATCCAGTGCAGAGTTGCGCCTCTTTCTGCTTATGATAACTGACAGCAATGAAAGCGGAGAAGGGGAACTGAATTTGGGGTACGTAGGCTGGTTGTTTGATGGAAAAATTTCGCAGAAGGGGTTGGAAAACATCTGTGACGAGTTGCAGAAAAAACAGCTTGTGCAGTTGACCAATAGTCCTGGATGTGGATCTTCTGTCATTTATCAGATCCGCTATCACGATGGTTACTTACCATGAATTGCAAATATACTCAAAACAGTTTTGAGAAAGAGTACATAATTCACAAGAGTGAAAAAAAGGAAGCAAAAACAAAACGTCTGGGAGAGATCTTCTTGGAAAAGGGATTGATCAATGAGGTGACCCTTGCCCGTTCGCTGGAACTTTCAAGGAAACAGAAGGCAAGGCTTGGAACATTGCTTGAAAATATAGGTTTGATTACGGGTGATGAGCTGTCCGATGCCCTGGCCATTCAGTACGGTTTCAGGGTTGTGCGTGATTTTACGAAGTTTAGTTATGCACAGCAGTTGTTGCAGCTGGTTCCGGCTGAGATCGCCAGCAAATATCTGATATTTCCTCTTAAAATTGATAAGGGACGATTGGCAATGGCCATGTCGGATATAACTGATGTCAGTGTGTCTGCCGCTATTGCAGCTAAAAATCACCTGATTCTGGTCCCGTTTGTCGCATCAGTATCAGATGTCATGGCGGCTATTAACAGGCATTATCCAAAGGTCACTGCTGATAACAAGCCGGAATTGCAAAAGCCCAAAACCATAATGCTGGTTGATGACAACCGGCTGATCTATACAATACTTCAGAATATCCTTGTCAAAAATGGTTACCGGGTCCTGCTTGCGCAAAATGGTATGGAAGCTTATAAGATGGTTCTCAAGGATCTTCCGGATGTGATTCTTACGGATAAGGTTATGCCGCTGCTGGATGGTTATGGTTTGAAAACCGCTTTGCGCGTCCATCCTGAAACCCAAAATATCCCCATGATCATGATCTCTTCCAGTAATGACAGCAATGAAGAGGCCAATGCCTTTGAACGTGGTTTTTTCGATTATCTGAGCAAGCCGGTCAGGGAAGCCACGCTGCTTGTGCGGGTCGAGAGGGCAATTTTGTTGTCTGAAAATAAACAGGGATTACCACAATAAGCCGTAGGCGGGATGTTAGTCAGAGTTCCTTCTCCACATTCCTGATCAATAACGAATTTAACACAACCATTACTGAGGATAGCGCCATGGCCAGTCCGGCGAATTCCGGTTTTAGCGTAATACCAAAACCGGAGAAAAGACCGGCGGCGACAGGAATACCGATCACATTAAAAAACAGTGCCCAGAAAAGGTTCTGCTTTATTTTTGCGAGGGTTACCCTTCCGATTTTAATCGCCTTGACCACATCCATCAGGTCGTCACGCATCAGAATAATATCACCGGTTTCCTTGGCGATGTCCGTACCACCACCGATGGCAATCCCTATTTCAGCCCTTGCCAGAGCTGGCGCATCATTGATGCCGTCACCAACCATGCCTGTTATCATGCCGCTCATCTGATACTCTTCCACCACATCTTTTTTGCGGCCGGGCAGGACTTCCGCTTCAAAAACGTCAACGCCGACCTTCTTGGCCACAATTTCCGCCACATCCTCATGGTCTCCGGTGATCATGCAGGTTCTGATTCCCATTGTTCTCAGTTCTTCCACAGCCCTTTTAGACGTTGGTTTGAGAGGGTCTGTGAATCCGGCCACACCGACGAGAGTTGTGTCGGCAGCAACATAAATCAAAGACTTGGCAGAGTTTGCCATGGCAGCGGCCTTTTCAATCAGCGGCTTCATGTTGACTTTTTCCAGATCCATCAAACGCTCATTGCCTACTGAAAGTCGAAAGCCACCGTAGTTGCAGGTAATGCCGTAACCGGGCAACTCCTCGAAATCTTCCGCCTGTCCCGGTTTGATACCGGCTTCTTCTGCGGCCCTGATGACGGCCTGGGCCAGTGGATGTGTGGAGTAGGCTTCTGCTGTTACCAGGCATTCCAAAAGTCGATTGGAGTCAACTCCCGCAGTAGCTGCCAGGTCGGTCATTACCGGAGTGCCGGTGGTCAGGGTGCCGGTTTTGTCCAGCAGCAGCACCTGCATCCGGGAGATTGTTTCCAATGCAGATCCTTTTTTGATCAGGATGCCGCGTCCCAGTGCGACACCACTGCCGACCATGATGGCTGTTGGCGTGGCAAGCCCCATGGCGCAGGGGCAGGCGATGACAATTACAGCTATGGCAAATTTCAGGGCGGATATGAAGGGGGCATGCATGGGGAAAAACCAGATGATAAAGGTCAAAAGTGAAAGGGCTATAACTGCCGGAACAAACCAACTGGAAACCGTGTCTGCAAAGCGCTGGATAGGTGCTTTATCGCCCTGTGCGGCCCTTACCATTCGCACGATCTGAGATAGAAGTGTAGCTTCGCCGACGCGTGTGGCCCTGACCCAAATCACACCGCTTCTGTTGATGGTTGCGCCGGTTACAAGGTCGCCGAATTTCTTATGCGCCGGCATGGATTCACCGGTTACCATGGATTCATCCACAACGCTGTTGCCGTCGATTACTTCGCCATCAACCGGTATGGTTTCACCAGGTCTGACAACTACGATATCGTCAACACGGATGATTGAGGCCGGGACATCTTTTTCACCATCATCTGTCACCAGTCGAGCCTTGTCAGTTTGCAGATGTAGAAGCTTTTTGAGCGCTTCTCCTGCTTTGCCGCGAGCTCTTGCCTCCAGGTATTTACCCAGTCTGATAAAAGCGATCAGCATGGCGGAGGTTTCGAAAAATAGCGGCTGATTGGGGCCAAAGAGGCCGATGTAGGCAATTAAGGAATAGAAATAGGCGGCTGATGTGCCCATGGCCACCAGTACATCCATATTGGTAGTGCGGTTTTTAAGTGCGTTCCAGGCGCCACGGTAAAATATCAGGCCGGCGGAGAACTGGACAGCGGTTGCCAGTATCAGGTTGAACTGCATTACGGCGCGGTTGTGGTGCAGCCCCATGGTCAGCATGATCGGCAGAGTCGCAACCAGTGTAAATACCAGCCATTTGAACTGGTTGCGTAGATTGTCTTCACTGGATGTTTCGGAGTGGTTGATTTCTACAGGGGTATATCCTGCCGAATGAACTATGGCAAAGATGTCTTCTATGGAAAGTTGCTGCGGATCAAAGCGAACCAGGCAGGTTTCGTCAGTCAGATTGACGATTGCTCCGGAGATGGAATTATTCTCCAGCAGTTGATTTTCAAGCTTGCTGACGCAGGAAGCGCAGTGCAGTCCTTGAACGCCAAAGGTAATTTCCCCGTCCGGCTCAGGCGGCAGGGCAGCGTAGCCCAGGTCTTCTATGCAGGTAATTATGTCGCTTAGCGGGGTGACATATTCGTCATGGTCGATGGTCAGTTCTTCGGAGGCAAAATTGACGTTTGCCGATATTACCCCATCAAGTTCAGAAAGTTTATTTTCGATTTTTGCGGCACAACTGGCACATGACATGCCGGTGATTTGAATAGTGGTTGTAGGCATAATTTTACTTTCAAGGTTAAGTGATTAGCAAAACCGATAAGTTTTACCGTAATCTGCTGACTTTAAAATCTCCGTTAAAATAATGGATCCAGGTTATTTTGATCGCAGCAGCAATGGGCAGTGCCAGCAATATGCCCCAGAACCCGATCAGCTCGCCCAGCGACATGACCATGATGATGGTCATCAAAGGATTCAGGTCCATTGATTTTTTGAAAACCAGCGGCTTGATGATATAGCCCTCCACGAAGTAGATCAACGAGAAGGAACCGACTGTTTTTAAAACTATTGCCAGTGTCTGGTATTTGAACCAGGCAAATATAGTCGCAGGTACAATTGCGATCAGTATTCCGATGAAAGGAAGGGTTGAGGCCGCTCCGGCAAACAGGCCGCAGAAAATCGGGTGCGGAATCTCCAAAATGTAGAGTGCTGCCGTAGTAAATACAGCTACAATTATAGAGATGACAGCCTGTCCGCGCAGGTAACCGCCGATGCTGCTGTTAACCTCCAGGCCGATATAGGTGATGATGTCACGGCGGTTGTCAGGCAGGCATGAAGTCAGTGTTGCCAGAATGTCATGCTTGTAATAGAGCATGAAGAACACCAGGATCGGTGAAAGGACGATATTAAAAATGTTGAATAGAATAGTGGTGCTGAAGGTGTAGAACATTGTACCGACTTTTTGTGCGGACTTGTCCACATTTCCCGAAGCTTTGTCAAGTATCCACTGGATTTCGGTGGAACCATACTGATCCGGAAACTGTTCTTTCCAGCTTACTGCAATTCTTTTGATTGTTGAAAGATATTGTGGCAGTTCTCTGACAAGGCTATCCCAACTCATGGTGAGTTTTGGGATCATGATGGCAACAACGAATATGCTTAGAATACCCAGGACCAGATAGAGTATGGCAATGGAGTAAATTCGTTTAATACGCTTTTCTTCGCATATAACCAGGATGGGATCAAGCAGGTAGGCGATTATCCAGGAAAGCAGAAAACAGGTTACTGTGTGCTGCAAGGCATAACCAGCCAGGGCCAGCAGACAGATTAATAGCATTGCTGCGATCAGCTTGCCGTAGTCATTTCTGTTAATGGCGTGATGCGAAGATGTCATTTTAGGCCCGGGGTATGCGGATCGATTCGATGTCCAGTGTAATCAGGTTATTCAGTTCAAGCCACTGTTTGACCCTACTGGAAAAAAACTCGTCATTGATTTCTAGAAAACGGTCTTGTTCTTCCGGGAAAAATGAGAGTATGTCATCAAGATTGCCGTAGGGTTTCATGCCGTTTTTTGAGCTGCAGAGCATTCTCTTAAGGTCGGCATCTTCTGTGGCAGAGATGAAGCTGGTCATGATCTGTTTTTGTACTGCGTAGTCAAATGCCGGTATTTCAAGAAACCGATCCGGGTTGGTTTCCACCTGGTTCCACAATTCCTCGTCCTCCAGATTTGAAGGAACAAAAAAAATCTCTCCGGTATTTTTGTCAAGGAAATATACTAGGTTGTCGCGATTGCTTGTAAAAGCATCCATCAATTCATCCCATACAATTTCCACATTATGTCCTATTGCCATTGCTTTGAACCTCTATTCCTTATTGACTTCTGCAAAGAGTGAAAGCACAATCTCCGCCATGCGAACTATTTTTATTGCCGATGCCCATCTGCTTGAGCCGACCGATTTGAATTATCGTCTGCTGCTCCGTTTTCTGCAAGAAATTAAAGGTAATACGGAAACTCTTTTTATCATGGGCGACCTGTTTGACTTCTGGCTCGGGTTTCGATCAAATCCGTTCCGGCAGTATGATCAACTGCTTGAAGCCCTGATGGATCTGAAAAACAGCGGCTGCCGTCTTGTCTATTTCGAAGGTAACCATGATTTCCATCTGGGCAATGTCTTTCGTGATCGCCTTGGGGCTGAAATTCATACTGGTCCGAATATTAGCACAATTCAGGGAAAACGCATATTCCTATGTCATGGTGACCAGATTAACCTCCA
>JBGSQR010000330.1:0-2460 GCA_041737975.1 Geobacterales bacterium
CAAGGAGTTTGTCCAGAATCTGCAAAATGAAATCGATTTGAATAAAATTGATTACATCATCGCCAATCATGGAGAAGTCGACCATAGCGGCGCTTTGCCGGAACTTATGCGCCTGATTCCGGATACTCCCATCTACTGTACTGCAAATTGCGTCAAATCCCTGAAGGGGCAGTATCATCAGGACTGGAACTTCAAGGTGGTAAAGACCGGCGACCGGCTAAGCCTGGGAACCAAAGAGCTGATCTTCATCGAAGCGCCGATGCTGCATTGGCCGGACAGTATGTTCTGTTACCTGACAGGAGACAATGTTCTCTTCAGTACAGATGCATTCGGCCAGCACTATGCCACGGAAAAGCTTTTTAACGACCTTGTTGATCAGCCGGAACTGTTCCAGGAGTGTATTAAGTATTACGCCAATATCCTTACCCCCTTCAGCACTTTTGTTGATAAAAAAATCAAGGAATTTGTCAGCCTGAATCTGCCGCTGGACATGATCTGCACGAGCCACGGTGTTATCTGGCGTGACAATCCCTTGCAGATCGTCACCAAGTACCTGGAGTGGTCTGCCAATTATCAGGAAAACCAGATCACCATCATTTATGACTCTATGTGGGACGCAACCAGGAAAATGGCAGAAGCCATTGCACATGGCATAACAGCGGAAGACCCAGAAGTGCTGGTCAAGGTTTATAATGCCTCGCGTGCCGACAAAAACGACATCATCACGGAAGTATTCAGGTCAAAGGCGATACTGGTTGGTTCACCGACTATCAACAAGGGCATCCTTTCCGCAATTGCCGGTATTCTTGAGGAAATCAGGGGTTTGGGATTCAAGAACAAAACAGCAGCAGCATTCGGTGCCTATGGCTGGAGTGGCGAGTCGGTTAAGATGATAACAGAGAAACTCAAAGAAGGTGGTTTTACAATCGCCAATGATGGATTGAAACTGCTCTGGAACCCAGATGAAGATGCTGCCACCAGTTGTCGTGCCTTTGGTAGCGAATTTGCCCGGACATCCAAATAAAACAAAAAATTATATTCACATTGAGATGAAAATGGCAAAAAAAGCATAGGTCAATCAGTTGGATGTATTAGTTGCTGGCAACTTGCCTGATGTCTTTCGTTTTGACAATAGCGGCAAATATTCCGCTATTGTCAAACATGAGAGCCAGGAAAGTTTCACGGATAATGCTATGTCCAGCGTTGCTTAAAACGGTGAGATTTGGTTGGATAACTTTTTAATTAATTGGCTTTTTTTTGCTCCGCCATGCCAGTTTCTTCCCTTTTGAAATCAGTCCAAAGAGTGAAGTTCCTCTGTGGGTTACGGTAGCACGTTTGAAATCTGCAATCGGTTTGCCTGTTTCTACTTTGAGAGAAGTACTTTTATGCATTCCAAGTACCTGGCTTGGATAAATACTACGATAGCCAACTATCAGGAAGCTGACCATACACGCAACAGCAGCATGAGGTGCAATGGCGGAGCCAAATAGTTCCATAGCCATAACAGACGCAGCTATTGGCGTGTTCGCCGCACCGGCCAAAAGTGCCACCATGCCGATTGCTGAAAATGTCGCGACCAAAGGTTCGTGAAAAAGAGTCGCAAACAGGTTGCCGGCAGCTGTGCCGATATAGAAGATTGGTGTTACAACTCCTCCACTACCTCCGCTGCCAAGAGTTATGGCTGTCGCCATGGTTTTCATGAAGGCTGCCCCTGCAGGCAAAACCTGACCGTTCAATCCCGCTTCAATTGATTCGAGACCCAAACCCAGATAACTTGTTGAAGTCGTTTTGCCGATAATAACCAGCAGAATACCGCCTAAAAATGCTTTTGCGACTGAAGGCCATGGGAGTCGCTTGAACAGCCTGTCGGTAAACTGCATGATTTCAATAAAAATCAGAGCAATCAGTCCGCACCATACCCCAAGCATAAGCATTTCAGCAAAACTCCAGCCAGTGACAGCAGGGATGAATTTAGCTGTGAGGTCCGGGTAGACTACACCAAGCTGAGTGGCCACATGGAAGCCGACGATTCCAGCGACAAATGATGGGAAAAGTACATCGTACATCACCACTCCCAATACCAATACTTCAACACCAAAGAGGGCACCAGCAATCGGAGTGCCGAATACAGTTGCAAACCCTGCGCTGATTCCACAGATAACCAACTTTCGTCTGTCAACACCTTCAAGCCTTAAAAGTCCGGCAAATGCTGAAGCAAGTCCGGCACCGATCTGTGCGCATGGTCCTTCTTTTCCTGCCGACCCACCTCCAGCCAGCGTTATTACCGTTGCAACCAACTTAACCGGAACTACCATCAGTGGGATTTTACCCATCCGCTGATGAACGGCTTCTATAACCTTTTCCGTACCATGTCCTGCAGCATCAGGTGCCAGCCAGGTGACAAGCAGGCTGCATACAACCAGTGTTAGTGGGAGAAACATGTAGTAGTCAGGTACTCTG
>JBGSQR010000366.1:0-3333 GCA_041737975.1 Geobacterales bacterium
GCCGGATCATCAACCAGTTCAGGTGCATGAAACGGTTTTTTACGGGCATCAATCACCAGTGGTCCGCTACAACCCCACTGCCTGCCACGTATTGAAGCGCCTATGCCATATACATCCGTTGCCGGGTTGGAGCGGGTGAATGTGACCCAGAGAAAATTATTCAGTGTTGCTGCCGTAAAACTGAAATCATCACATACAACAATCAGTGGTAAATTATTGAAACAATTCCTCTCCTGATAAAAACGACAGAACTCCTCAATGACACCATCACCCTCTCCCCTGCCCTGTTGAGATGCTGGTCCGCTGATTGCCAGAACACCGGGAAGACAGACTGCAGCTCCGCCGAAACCAGCCGGAAACTCTAGCCCCGAAGGTACTTCTGTAGCCAATTTCCGTCGAGCCGGACCGGCGGCAGCAATAACCACCTTTGACCCCTGGTTAAGCCCAACACCGCTGTAATCCAACGTATCAATTGTTGATGCAGCCTGGAAATGCAGATTGTTGTTCCAATCAGCACGTTCCAGGACATGTTTAAAAAAGTTGGCGATGTCATGGGTATCCAGCGCCGGCGCATCTTCCTGAGCCGTAATAAAGAGATACTTGGCCAGGGACAGCTGCCCCTGCCCCAGAATTGCGTTGGCGGTTGTCAGCAGTTCCAGCGGTTGCCTGTCTGCCGCATATGGGACATACCGTTCACTGGCTATGGCCAGCAGCAGCGGATGGACTCCGGCAGCATCAACGGCATGAACCTCTTTCACACCCGGCAGTACGGTCGGAATCAGCGGTCCGGTCAGCTCATGAATAAAATTCCCAAAGCTGGTGTCTTCCTGTGGCGGCCTGCCAACGGTTGTGAATGGCCAGATGGCATCACGTCGATGATAAACCGCTTCAACTTCAATAAAGGGGAATTCATGCGTAAGGCTGTAATAGCCGAGATGGTCGCCAAAAGGCCCTTCCGGCAGAGTTTTTGATGGGTGTACCACACCGCTGATGCAGAAATCCGCCTCGGCAAGTACTGGTAGCTGTCCCGGCACCTGACACATGGGCATGCGGTGACCGGCCAGCAGTCCGGCAAAGGCCAGTTCAGGCATTCCTTCCGGCAGCGGCATAACAGCAGCAACGGTCATGGAAGGTGGACCGCCAACGAAGACATTTACCCGCAGCAAGTCGCCACGGGCAATCGCTTCAGCATGATGACCACCGATGCCTCGGTGAATCTGATAATGAAGACCTGCTTGATGGTCCTTTTGATAACTGTTGCCGGAGATCTGAACCCTGTACATCCCCAGATTGGACTTGCCATAGCCGGGCTGAGCAGGACTTTCCGTGTAGACCTGGGGAAGAGTGACAAAAGCACCGCCATCCATGGGCCAGGAAATAATCTGCGGCAGTTGTGACAGCGTTGTGCGGCATTCCAGCACAGGTGCTTTGGACACGGTAGACGGCAAGAGATTGTAGGCGGCAAAAGGGGCTTTAAGTGCATCCAGCGGATTTTTTATAAAAGAGAACGGATTCAGCTTCAGATCAATCAATCGCTGAATATCATCGATGGTATCACGGAAGATATAACGGGTTCGTTCCAGAGTACCGAACAGGTTACCAAGAAGTGGAAAATGACAATTCAAGGCTTTGGTGAACAGCAGCGCCGGACCACCGGCGGCATAAACACGACGTTGCACTGCACCAATTTCCAGATTCGGATCAAGTGGCACTTCAATCCGAATAAGTTTTTTTTGCTGTTCCAGATCTTTGACGCAATCCTGAAGCCTTAGGTATCCCATAAGCACCGTCCAAAAATAAGTATAATTAAAAAAGGACCGCAAAGCGGCCCTTTAGTATCTTTGATTCTCAGCAAAAAATCAATCAAACAGGGATAATGCTGACACAATGGGCAGCGGCTTCAGCACGCTGACGAGCCTGATCAGTATCCGCACCTTGCGTCAGGGCAACACCCATGCGCCGTCCCGGCCTGGTATCCGGCTTGCCGAACAGTCGCAATTTGCTGGTCGGCACGTTCAAGGCTTCAATTACACCATCAAAGCAGACGTTGTCATTACTGGAATCAGCCAGAATAACATGACTGGCCGATGGTGCCAGATTAAGTATCTCCAGGACCGGCAGTCCGAGAATGGCACGCACGTGCAGCTCAAACTGGGTCAGGTTCTGGGAGATCATGGTCACCATGCCGGTGTCGTGTGGGCGGGGAGAAACTTCACTGAAAAACACCTCATCTCCGCGAATAAACAGCTCTACACCAAAGATGCCATAACCGCCCAGAGCCGTTGTGACAGCTTCGGCCTGGCGGCGCGATTCCTCCAGCGCCGCTGGAGACATGGCCATCGGCTGCCATGACTCATGATAATCACCCTTGATCTGCACATGGCCAATCGGTGGACAGAAAGATGTTCCACCGGCATGACGAACGGTCAGCAGGGTAATTTCATAATCAAAGCTGATGAACTCCTCGATAATTGCCGTATCGGAAACACCACGAGCGCCTTCCATGGCGTAGTTCCAGGCCTTATCAACTTCACTGGCGTCACGCACAACACTCTGACCTTTACCCGATGAGCTCATGATCGGCTTGACCACATTGGGGAAGCCGATCCGGGCGGCGCTATCACGCATCTCTTCAATACTTCTGGCAAATGCATATTTGGCGGTTGGCAGACCCAGTTCTTCGGCGGCCAGACGTCTGATGCCTTCGCGGTTCATGGTCAGGTTGGCTGCACGGGCGGTTGGAATGACACGCTGACCAGCCGCTTCCAGTTCCAGCAGAAACAGAGTATCAATGGCCTCTATTTCCGGCACGATCAAGTCCGGACGCTCCAATTCGATCACACGGCGCAGCGATTCCCGATCCTGCATGCTGATAACATGACACCTATGGGCAACCTGCATGGCAGGTGCATCAGCATAACGATCAACAGCAATTACTTCTACTCCAAGCCGCTGGGCTTCAACGGCAACTTCCTTGCCCAGTTCGCCAGATCCCAGCAGCAACAGTTTAGTTGCTCCCGGCTTTAATGGTGTCCCAATCTTCATAATATTATGTCCTCCGGATTATGTTCTCTGAATGCTGAATACAACTACATCAAATGCATAAAAAATTAAAGGCAAATATTGAAGATTTGTTAGATGTATCAATGTTGACAAGCCTGGATCAACTCCGTATAAATTCAGTCTATATAAACATTTGCAACAGGGACGGAAACTTATGGAACAGAAACATGAAATCAGGCCCGGGCAATCAATTGAACTATTGAAAGAGCTGCACATTCTGACCCGTGATGGTAAGCTCAATCAAGATAGCAGACGAAAACTGAAGCAGAG
>JBGSQR010000378.1:0-1979 GCA_041737975.1 Geobacterales bacterium
CCTAACCCCCTCCCGCAAGTGGAGGGGGAATCACGCAGGAATAAACTCTTCCTTGGAACTGATCCGCTCCAGAGCAGCAACAATCAGTTTGGCAGCATTTTCCAGATCACCCAGCGAAACAGTCTCTATCGGAGTGTGCATGTAACGCAGAGGTATCTTGACCAGTGCGGTTGCAACACCGCCACGGGAGATCTGCATCACATTAGCATCAGTGCCTGTAGCGCGTGGATTGGCGGTAAACTGAATATCGATTTTTTCGTCTTTAGCTGTTGAACTAAGCAGCTCGAACAGATGGTGGTTGATATTTGCACCACGGGTCAGAATCGGACCCTTGCCTAACCCGACTTCACCGTTATGCTTCTTGTCAACATCAGGTTGGTCAGTGGCAAAATCCACTTCAACACAGATGCCCACATCCGGATTTACGGTATAACTGCTGGTCGTTCCGCCGCGCAGACCGATCTCTTCCTGGACAGAAGAAACACCAAACAGATCCACATTCAATTTTTTACCATTAGCCTTTACCAGACGCAAAACTTCGGCAACAACAAAACAGCCGGCTTTATCGTCAAAACCGCGTGACGAGACACGATCACCATGCAGCCGGGTAAAAGTGCTGTCAAAAGTTACGGCATCCCCCACCCTGACCAGTTTCTGGGCCTCTTTTTTGTCCTTGGCGCCGATATCTATATATTGGGAGTCCAGCTTAACAACGGTTTCACGGTCCTTGGCATCCATCAGGTGAATCGGTTTTTTGCCGATCACGCCGACCAGTGGCCCATTTGTGGTATGTATATAAACCCGTTTACCAGGTGTCAGGTGGGCATCTACACCGCCAACAGCGGCAAAATACAGAAATCCCTTGTCATCAAGATATTTTATCTGCAATCCTATTTCATCCGTATGTCCAACAACCATCACACGCGGAAGATCCTTGCCCTTGCCGTTGACACGGGCAAAAACATTGCCCATTACATCGGTTGTCAGTTCATCACAATACGGGGTTACATATTCACGAAAAACACGCTGGGCAGGTTGTTCATAACCGGATGGACTTGGTGCATCCAGCAGTTTTTCCAGAAATTTCAGTGATTCTTTTCTCATCAATTATCTACCTTTCAAGTTCATTTTATTTTTGCAGTATAAACCCCATCCCAGTCTACAGGTGGTGGATTGGTAATATATTCTGAACAGCGCTCCAGATACAGGCGCGAAGGTCCATCTGTTCGTGATTGAAACAACTCATCAAAAATCAGCTTTGCTTCAACAAACTCCTGGGCTCTATATTTAGCCAATGCATTTTCAAAGCTGGACAGGATATCCAGGTTTTCAATCATCAGCTCATACATAACTACAGGCCGTATTTTCCCCTTAACTCTGACCCGGTCAACTTCACGAAAAACAAAACGGCTGTCGTTAACAAGAATTCGAGTATCCTCGCTGACCAGAATATGGGATCCATAATATTTATTTAAACCTTCCAGCCGAGATGCCAGATTAACAGAATCTCCAATGGCCGTATAGTCAAAGCGAATATCTGCTCCCATGTTGCCCACAACAGCCGGACCGGTATTGACACCAATCCCTATGTCAAGAGTATGCATCCCGCGCGTCAGAAATCCTTCGTTCAGTTCTTTCAATTTATCCATCATCTTGACAGCCGCACTACAGGCATGAGTCGCATGGTCCGGCACGTCCAGAGGTGCGTTAAACAGTGCCATAACCGCATCGCCGATAAACTTGTCCAGAGTACCTTTTTCCTCCAGAACAATTCGCGTCATTGGGCTTAAATACTCATTCAGCAGCTTGACAAGTTCCGGCGGTGTAAGGCTTTCTGAAACAGTTGTAAAACCGCGAATATCGGAGAAAAGGATAGAAAGTTCACGTTGTTCTCCACCCAGATTCAACTTATCCGGATTTCTTTCAATTTCCCTGACCAGATCAGGAGATACATAGCTGGAAAACGCTTTTTTCAGGTG
>JBGSQR010000390.1:0-7256 GCA_041737975.1 Geobacterales bacterium
GAAATGAAAAATCATTGGCCTTATAAATATTCCCATCGATTGCCAAACCGCGGTTTGCCAGATACTCCTTGCCCATCTTTTCCACATGAGTAAACAAGCCATAATCTTGACCATTGACCGTTACATGCATGAACTGGGTACGCAAGCTGGGCAGGTGGGGAAGATCCTTAAACAGATCAAAAGCCAGTTTGTTTCTTACCCGGCTCAGATCCCAGGGATGCTTGTTGAGCTGCAGCGTCGTCTCCCCACGCCACAGGGCAAAAGTTTTTTTCAGTTTTAAACGGTAAGATTTCTGATCTGCCAGGCGGGAACTGTTGCCGCGTAGACGCAATGTCGCGTTCACAAGGTTCGGATCGGAGACCGGATAATCATCAGCAACAAAATGGGCATCAACCTCCGGCACAAACGTGTCATTCGGGTCAATATCGCTGTTGACCTGGGCAAAGGTATAAGTGCCGTCAATCGTGGTAATGCTGGCATTAATTACTTTTGTAGTTTCTTCAACAGCATATGTAGTGGAACTGTCCGCCACAGCGACCGCCTCAGCCTGGCTGAATACTGATGTTGTAGTTACCGGCGGAGTCACTGTCCCAGGATTTGTTGAATCGGTTGAGCTGGAACCGTTCAAAGTTTCTTTTCCGCAACCTGTAATCAAGGCCAGCAGTATTACAAAAACAAATATCTGAAGATTCCGTTTCAAGGTTCCTCCCTATTTGAAATGATAGCGGTAGCGCATATCAAAACGGGTTGTAATATCACTGCGGCCAAATGCACCGCTGTCCTGCTCAAAAACTAACTCCAGGTTATCCAGCCCGAAGACCGGACCCAGCAGACCGACTTCGTAACGGAAACCGACCCCGCTGGTGCTGTTCCAGATCATATCTGCCGCGCCGAATGGTCGCCAGTCACGGAGATAGATGCTGCGTCCCTCCTGCCCGATGCTGACACCCATTCCGGCCTGAGTAAATTTTGCCGGGACATAGAAAGAGGCGTCCGGTGTGGTTGTGGGCGGAATCATGGCCAGTGTCTTACCCGTAGGGGTACCGGTCTGCTTATAATAATGATATCCGCCGAATAGCCTGAGGCTGGTGTCCGGCCAGCTGGCCAGAAGCCGGTGAGTCAGTTCGCTTTCAATAGAAGCACCTTCGCCCAACTGCCACTGTTCCTGGTCAAGCAGAGTCCTGCCAGAGGCTTTCAGCATCAGCATGTCACGGGGTGTCAGAGCATTAGAAAGCGAAATGCTCGCTTCATTCTTCTGCCCTGCTATCTGCAGCGGCACGCTTTCTGTCGCCACAGCACCTATGTACAACCCCAAATTAAGGCTGCGCCGGTTGTCAATTTTCCAGTCACTGACCAGTGAGTACATGGCGTGCCGGGAAAGAGAGTCACGCAGACCCGCCATCAGTTCCGTTGTCCCTTTTTCATGACGGATCAGCAGGCCAGCCTGGGCATTCTGTATACTGCTGGGGTACTGCCCCAGGACATCATTCTTCTGCGTCCTGAGATCAGTATTCCCGGCTTCCATACGGAAAGCAAACCGCTTTGACAGCGGAACAGCCAGTGACACCTGCTGTTCCAGAAATCCGACTCCACCCTGATCGATCAGACTGACCCGGTAACGCAGCCAGCCTGGGTGGCTGTTGTAAATCTCCCTGATCTGCTGGTCCAGTAGGTGATCACGTTCATTAATCTGAAAATGCTCAAAGGCATGGGTCTCCGCCAGAGGTGTCCAGCCGACCCGTTGCGCCCCTTCGATGGCATCACGATAGGCCAGTCTTTCCAGATCATATTCCAGAAGTTTGGCTATACGTGGCTGATCATTTTCTTCCAGCGCCAGTGACAGCTCAACCCAGCGTGGCCTCTCCGTCATGCGGGCATATTCACGCCAGTACCAGATGCGGGCCAGATCGCTGCGCTGGCTGGACAAAGCCCAGGCTGCAATCAGCTGACGACTGGTTTCATCCTGCGGCGAGCGCATGATCCCTTGCACAACTTTATCAAGGCTGTCGCCCGGCACCAGCAACATTGCCAGACGGGCATAATCCAGCTGCAGTGTTCGTTTGTCATCAGCAGAACCGGCTATTTCACTATTCATCCGCTTGCGTGCCAAATGCATGGCGCGCAGCCGCTCCATAAAAGCCGCCTCCGGCCAGCCGGACTGTTCCAGCGTGTCTGCATAGGCCGCCAACCAGCCGGGATCATTTCTTTTTTGACTGTAAATTGACTGAAAGTATATCAATGCCCTGCTATTGTCCCCCAGGTGGGCATAGGCTGAACCAAACGGCTCAACCAGTTCAGGAACACCCTTTTCCCGGCCTTTCCAGACCTGAAGAGCCCGACGCAGGTCGATCCGCTGATCAAGGTCCAGCAACAGCCAGATATAGCCTGCCGCCAGACTGCCATCTGTCGGAGCCAGCTTGAGTGCCTTCTGATAGCTGCTTACACTGGCTTTTGCGTTACCGGTGCCGCGGTAAACCTGGGCGGCCAGAGACCAGAAATTAGCCGCGTCCTGAACCGATTTCAGCTGACCACTTTTTTCCGCATCACCTAACAGTGCGACCAATTCCTTGTACCGCTTTTGGCTTATACCGATTTCCAGCAGGCTGGTCAGATATTCGCTTTTGCCATACTGTTTCCAGGCTTGCAGGGCCAGATTATACGACTCCTGCGGCTGTTTTTCCCGATTGATCATGATCAACCGCTGAAAGTCCGCCTCCCTGGCGCTATTGCCAGACAGCAGTTTTCTTGAAGCCATTTCCGTTGTACGCATATCCTGTAGCGCCCAGGCCAGATCGGCATAGGTTTTCCAGAACTCATGCTCTGTTGCAGGCAACTGACTTCCCATACTTAAAATTGTATATGAAACCTGCATATCGCCCGCTGCATAGGCCAGTGACGCCGCCTTAAGCAACTCTTTTCCCCTGATGCCGGTGTCAGATATAATCTCCAGCAGAGTAGTTACAGCATCATTATTGCGACCCACAGCTTCGTAAAGACGGGCCAGCTGCTCCAGAACATAAGGTCGATCTGCACCTTTTCTCTGCCTTTCCAGTGCCGCAATGGCATCCTCAGGCACACCGGCAATCTCGCAGACAGACACATACTCCCGCAGCAGGGCCGGGTTATTGTCTAAACCACGATTCTCCAGCAACAGCTTCAGACGGCTGCCATCGCCAAGGGCACGGGACAAGCGGAAGGCATTTTCTATTGCATCCCGCTGACCGGTTTCCAGCGCCAGAAAGTACCAATGTTCAAGGGCACGCGAGGAATTGCCCGACCATTCTGCGCTCTGCGCCGCCTTACGACGCCATCCCAAATCTGCAGGCCTTACACTGACAGCTTTTTCCGCCAACAAAAAAGCCTCGGCCGGGTTGCTGTTGGCAAGAAACACGTCATAACTGAGCACATACAGCTCACGGTCATAGGGCACACGCGGGCCCATAAGCTGTACAACCTCTTCGGCATGACAAATATCAACTTGACCTGCATTCGAAGCTGCCAAAACTGCCAATATCAACAGAGAGTGTTTCACAAACCCCCCTGTTTTAACTTTGTTTCATTCATGCCAAGCGCTTTTTTGATTATACGCTGGGCCCTGGCCGGCTGACCGGCTGCCAACCCTACCTTGGTCAAAAAAATCAGGGTGGCCCGGTCTGAGTCAAGCCCATTGAGATACTTTTCACCGGCATCAAATGCCTCCTGAGGCAGATTCCCGGCCTGCAGGGTACGCACCCCACTAAAAAACAGGTCTCGTCGTTTGGCAAGAGTTTCAGCCCTCTTCATCATCTCAAAATATTGGGCAGCTGTAGCGCGGTAATCCATTTTTCCTGCTGCCTGTAATTGCAGATTATTTAGGGATGCTTTTGCCTGACGATCAAACTCCTGGCCGGCCTTTTGATCTCCCGCTTTTCTGGCGTCGGCCGCAAACTCCTTCAGCAGCCAGGCCGGCGGATTTGATCCGGCAAGATCCCTGGCCGCCGCCAGAAACAACGTCTGCAGCCTCAGCCATTCAACTTCACCCCGGGTTGCGCGGATATACAAATTTTTCAACGCTGCATAGCGCAGGTCCCGGATCAGATGTTGCTGATCCGCACTCAGACCAGACTTGAAAACAGAAAGCACTTCCAGGGCCCGATTGTAACTGCCGGAACGCACCAGCGAACCGGCTACCTTCAGGCGCAACTCATTATCATCCGGACGGATGCGCAACAGCGCCTCACGGTAACGGATGGTAGCTGCGTCGTCTCCGCCGCTCAAAACACCCAAAAGGCCCTGTTCAGGGTACAGCAATACCAGCACGAGTATAAAAGAGCAAAAGATGCCCAATACATTCAGTGGCGTTGCAAACCTTTCCCGTTTGGGAGGCTCTGTATTAGCGGCAGTCGATTGCCAGCGCATGTTTCCCTTCCGTTAAATCAATTACACGTTCATTATTTGAACTTTTGAGCAGTAATTTACCGTTGCTTAAAATGCGGCAACCCGCACTATTGCCGAGTCGCACGGTAAATGGAGTATGGCTTGTCAGTGAAAACCTGATGCCGTGATCATACCTTTCCAGTGAATTCAGATATCCTCCAGCCGCGATCAGATATGGTCTCGTAGGCACAGCAGACTGGAGGTTAACCTGCGCTGCACCACCTGGTGTCAGATGCAAGTAACGGCTATCACCATGGTCGTTAAAACCGGCCACGTTTACGCTCTCAGCCAGATTCGGGTAGCCAAGTTTTTTCGGTATCCGCACCTGCCGCAACTGGCCGTTATTGCGTATCAGCCAGCCGGCCCCGTCACGGGCAATCACTGTGCGGTTAAAATCGAGCACCTTTTCCACGTACTCAGAGGTATAGATACTGAATAAACGTTGTTTATCTGCCCAATCATAGACCTGTTCCAACGCTTTTAGTGATGCCTCTTTAGTGGCGGAATAAAAATGATAATAGATATTTACCGGCTTGAGTCGACGCGGCATGTCAGTCAAACGGAAAGTCTCAATTACGCGACGATAACCATAAAAATTCTTCGTCCAGAGATCGGTATATACATTTTCGTTCTGGTTAGGGGCAAAGACCTGAAACCAACCGTTTTTATCAACACCTAAAGGCGCTACGGCTGTCAGTGTTTTGTTTGTTTCTGTGATCAACGTATCACCGCCATTAATATTGCCCATACCGGCTTTAAAAACAGCCTCAATGGCATCGGCACCAGGAGCACAATCACCGCTCCATTGAAGCAAGCGAACACGCTTGCCGGTCGGCAACACACCATTTAAATACTCAGCCGATCCGGCAATTTCATCACGAAGATTAAATGTATAGCCTTTGATATTCAGATTATAACCTTCCGCTTTTTCTGACGCTGCCAGTTTTTGCCAGACAAAGGGATGTGAATAGGTGTGGCTGGCCGCTTCAACCCATGGTAGGGCAAATATCGACCTGGCTTCCTTCTCCAGATCAGCCGACTTTTGTGGATACATCCCTTGAGCTGAAGTAACACCGGTAATGATTGAAATAGTGGTTGGCACGCGATATTTTTTCAAAATCCGTTCACGCAATTCAACCGCAGCTATCTTACCGCCTGGCCATTCAGCCATACTCTCAAAGCCATCGCCATCCACATGAACCAACAGCAGTCGCGTACCATTTTCAGTGGATACATCCGGAATCGGCATGTCTGGCAATTGAAGGGCGTCTTTAAAAAAGCGGAAGGGGTCGACAACCCAACGCGTCTGCTCTGACAATGCCTGCGTTATTACAAATGGATGCAGAGCATAGCCCCCCCAGCTAGTCAGCCCCACGGCATCTGAATTAACGCCCTCTCCGCCTGATAAACGGAGTAGCGAATGACCATTTTTGAGCTCAACGGGAACAAACTCCACTGCGACTGGGACAGGCGAAACTTCCAGTCCAACGGCCGAATCACGAGAATGTATGCGAATATTTACGGGCGTACGCTTGATAGATCGATAACTCAACCCAAGAACTTTTGCCGCCTGTTCAGGTGAAGCACCAAACCCATCCAAAAACAAGACTTTCACCCCCGCATCAATTTGGCGTTTGGTCCAGTCCAGCAATCTGCTTTCTGTCCCTGAGTTTTCAGATGCCGGCCAGATAACCACACCAGCATAACGACCGGAAAGGACACCGTCCGGAAGCGGTAAACGCATATCGCGCATTTCAACCTTGTAGCCTAACTGATTTAATGGCATTGATGCGAATCTTACGAGACGTGTATCAGCAGGATCATCCGATTCAGATCTGTCATACAGCCCTAAAACAGTTCTGGGTAGCACCTCGACCGTTCCAACCCCAAGTCCGGCCAAATCCTTGTCCGTTACCCATGGCGTAAAACCGAGCGCCTTTATTTTATCCGCCGTCTGCCTGGACAGCTCACGTTTTCCGGGCGGAACATAATCAATTGCAATAACCGGCACACCGGCTTTTTTGACTTCATTCAGCTTACCCAGCAACCACTCCCTGTCAACTGAAGAGACTTCACCATATTTGCCTGAAACAGGACTGAAATTCTGAAAAAGGGATTCCGCTGCCACGGCAAAGGTTATGTCCTTGACACGTTCAAACACCTCAAAGCCGCGATTCATAATCAGACGCGCTTCCGGGTGGCGCTGGTGGATGGAACGAACAGTTGCGGCAAGCCCGGCTTCCATGGGCAAAAGATCCTCTTTTTTGGCAGCCAGCTGATAGGAATCCATCGTATCAAGAAAAAAACCACGATATCCGGCCTGCCAGAGCGGCTCAATGACTTTATCCAAAAAGAATTTCTGCCAAGCCGGGTTTGAGACATCCACTACCTTGGATTTCCAGGCTTTATTTTCTCCAATCAGCCAGGCCGCTTCGAACTGATTGAAATATGGGCGACTGGATTCTGCTTCACCAACGCTGACATAGGCAAAAAGCTGACTTGGTCCAGTACCAAACTTAGCAGGTGTCAGGCCGCTGTCCGGATCAACCACAACCACATCAAATGCTTTCAGTTCATTTACAGGCGGATTGGCAGCATAGAAAAGAGCCACACTTAATGGCCTTGACTCACCCAGGACGACATTGCAGACAAACAGCACCAAGACAGCCGTCAATAACATTCTCTGCAATATCTTTTCTATTTTACAAAGTCTCTTTTGCATATATTTTCCGCAATCACTTATTTTTAATGAACCAGGTTATTATGACCGGATATTTTAGTCGATTTTGCTGGGAAAACATACATCTTAAATAAATAAAATCAAAATAATTAGGTGTCTA
>JBGSQR010000416.1:0-2884 GCA_041737975.1 Geobacterales bacterium
GGTACCTTACAATTATGGGATTGAAACTACTGTCGGACTGTTTCTGAAAGATTCTTTAAGCTGGAAACTTACACATCCATTGCGTCTGATATTTTGGAAAGTGATGCATCTAAAGCAAAATCTAAAAACCAGGTTTCTTACCTCCAGAATTACTGATGAGTATGATTCATGAATGCATCACCCCGTGTCACCGTATTGTTACCTGTATATAACGGAGAGTTATATCTGCTTGAAGCCATTGATAGTATTCTTACCCAAACATTCCATGATTTCGAACTGTTAATAATTGATGATGGTTCAACAGATGAAAGCGTGGCATTGATCGAAGGCATCCATGATTCCCGTATCCGTTTGGTTTGCAATGGTACTAACAAAGGGCTGGTGGCCTCGCTGAACCGTGGGATTGGACTTGCACATGGCGAGTATATTGCCCGTATGGATGCAGATGATATCTCTTTGTATAACCGCTTTGAGCGTCAAGTTTGTTTTATGGATGCCAATATGGATGTAGACGTCTGCGGCTGTTGGCTTGAAGCATTTGACGGTTATAAAAATACAATTTGGGCCCCACCTCTTTCAGACGAGGAAATTAAAAGTAATCTTTTCTTTGAATCTGTTTTATATCATCCAACTGTAATGATACGAAAGAGTGCACTTATAAATGGTTCTTACCACTATGACTTCGATTATCCACATGCTGAAGATTATGAGTTGTGGTGCCGCATGATGAAGTTGTGCCGGTTTGCAAATATTGGTGAAGTGCTACTTAGATATCGATTGCACGATCAAAGTATTGGCAGGCGTAAGGCTGATATTCAGGTGATGTCAGCGGGTAAGGTACGTCACAAGTTGTTGAAAGAGTTGGGAATCAAGCCTACAGGAGATGATCTGATGTTGCATGACGCCATATCTGCATGGCGTATCAAGGCTGATCGCCAGTTCCTTGAACAGGCTCATGCCTGGTTACTCAGCTTGTGTCGAGCTAACGGTGAATGTGGCATAGTTTTACAGGAAGTGTTTGAAAAGGTGCTGGCAAAACGATGGTATGAGATTTGTTTTATCGCAACTCCGATTGGTGTTGATGCCTGTCGATTCTTTTATAAGTCACCCCTAAGCAGTCTTTTGACCTTACCATTTCGCCATAGCCTTGTTTTCTGGATGAGAGCCCTTTTGGGCAGAACGTAAGGAACTGCTCTGATGTCAGTTGCCAGATCTCCTAAAATTGCTATTATTGCTCCTTCTGCACCGCCATTGGGGGGGGGAGGGGTTGCAAGCTCGCATTATCACCTTTATCGCTGTTTTAGAAACAGGGGGCTTGATTCGGTTTTGCTGACCTTCAATGAGAGGCGAGCATTGAGTGCTGACTCGGAAATTATCCGGTTTGGTGCATTGATGTGTCAGAGGAAGTTTTTGGCGCTATGTAGCGCCATGTACCTTAAGGCTAAGGGATCGCGTAAGCCAGCTTACCAGTTGATTGACATACTTGCGTCCATTCCTGGGGTGCTCAGGATGAACAGCGTTCTCCGTCAGCTGAAGCCGACCCATATCATAATCCCCGATCATGGTGCCCCTGGTCTGTTTATTGATAAGGGTGGAGCCCTATTGACCTTGATTGTCCATCACAATCCCGCTCGCTTCAACAATAATCCGCTACTTGGAGATTTCTGCCCGATCGATGTGCAACAGGCTCTTTTCCTGGAACAGCGAGTAATGAGAAAGGTGGACGGGGTGATTGCCCCATCACATTATATGGAAGCTAAGTTCAGGGAAACGTTTCGCTTCGACGGTCCTGTTACGACTATTAATAATCCTTTTGACTTGTCTATGATTAACGAGATTGCAAATAAGGATGTTCACGCTGAACTTGGCTTGCCGGCAGATGCTCCGCTGGTGTACATTCCTTCTGCGGGTAGCAGGTTGAAGGGGGAACGTTTTGTTGCCAAAATTATCAGCAGATTGGCTGGTATCTACTCAGGATTGCTTGGTTTTTACCTGTCAGGGGATCTGTCAGTAGAATTGACGGAAGAACTTCGAAGTGTTCCCGCAAATGTTCGGATATTTTCGCCGGGACATCTGGATTACTGTGAGAATATTGCTTTGGTGAAATCTTGCAGTTTTGGCGTGTCCCCCACTTTGATAGAAAGTTTCGGCATGGCCATCCTGGAAGCCGGTTTTTGTGGTCTGCCAATGGTTGTGTTTCGGGTTGGCGGCACAGGTGAAATAATTTCAGATGGTAAGAACGGTTTTTGTGTTCCCTGCCCGGATATAGATACTCTCGTTGCTGCTGCTGAAAGGCTGCTTGATGTTGAGTATTGTCGGGATATGGGACATTCGGCGTATCATTATGCCCGGGAGCATTTTGAGATGGAAGCAATTGTTGATCGATACTTAACGTTCTGTGGAATAGAAGATCGTATTGGGAGAGAGGCAGTGGAACATGAAGCAGATGGCCGTTGATCTAGAGCAGATACTGGATTCCGTTATACGGGATCTGTATGATGAACCAGTGGATCTGCTTTCGATTGGCGACGGAGCCGGTGAGTCATCCTACCTTGAACACTCTAGGTGCTCTTACCGGCGAACATTGCGGGATATTGTTAGATTTGCCGATGTAATGCCGATTGAGCGCAGTCAGATCCGTATTCTGGAGATTGGGGCGTATCTTGGTGTGGTTAGTTGCTCTCTGTCGCGTCTGGGGTTTTCCGTTACGGCCCTTGATCTTCCAGAATTTATGGACAATGAAAGATTGAAGGTCCGATATCTCCGTGACAGCGTTACAACCATCTCTGCAAATCTGCGCGATTTTGTCCTTCCATTGGAAACCGGTAGCTTTACGCTTGTAATAATGTGTGAGACTTTGGAACATCTGAATTTTAACCCTCTC
>JBGSQR010000525.1:0-4196 GCA_041737975.1 Geobacterales bacterium
GTGTGTTTCGCTGGATTTTTGATCGTGGTGTGCCGATTTATGGTCAAAATGGAGATTTTATCGGCTATGCCGGAAGCTGTATTGATGTTTCAGAACGAGTTGAAGCGGAAGAACGTTACAGGGCACTGCAAAAGAAGGAGATCAGCAAACTGCAGGCTCTGATTCCGATCTGCGCCTCGTGTAAGAATATCCGAGATGATAAAGGTTATTGGCAGCAGGTAGAGGTTTATATTACGGATCATTCCGAGGCAAGTTTTACCCATGGAATCTGTCCTGTTTGTGAGGCGAAGGTGTTGAAAGAGTTGGAGTAGTAGTCTTATGTCCCTTCTCCCTGAGGACCTCCAGAGGGCCTAAAGGAGAAGGTGGCCGAAGGCCGGATGAGGGGGCAGCAGTGCCAGATTCATCAGCACTTCCCCCTCACCCTAGCCCTCTCCCTCAGGGAGAGGGGACATTAAAAAGCGGGTTTTCTATGGAAGCAAAAACAAAAATACTTATAGTGGATGACTTTGAAGCGATCAGGCGCTGTTTCAGGATGTTTCTGGAAAAGTCGGGCTATCAGGTTTTCGAAGCTGAAAACGGTCGTGACGGCATCGATATGTTTATGAAGGAACAGCCGGATGTAATTCTGACAGACCTGCAGATGCCTGAAATGAACGGCCTGACATTTATCGCCAATTTGAAGGACTACATCAAGACAACACCGATTATCGTTGTCTCCGGTGAAGGTGGAGTAGCGGAGGCGATAGAGGCGGTCAGGCTTGGTGCCTGGGAATATATTGTCAAGCCGGTTAATGACATGAGGGAGCTGGATGTGGCAATTCAACGCGTGCTGGAAAAAGCGCGGCTGTTGAAAGAAAACAGGCAATACAAGGAAGAGCTGGAAGAAAGGGTCAGAGAACAGACTAAGGAACTGCGCGAGATTAAGGAACGCTACGAAATTGTCTGTGAGCAGACCGGCCAGCTGATTTATGATTATGATATCAATTCCGGACATATCTTTTGGACAGGCGCCATAGAACAGGTGACCGGATACAGCAGCCAAGAGTTTGAGTCTGTGCATGTACACAGATGGGGTCAGATGCTGCACCCGGATGAAGATAAAGCAGTTGTAAAACAATTTTTAAGTGCAAGACACACCAACGGACAGTATTGCATTGAGCATAAGTTGCAGAGAAAGTGCGGTTCCTATATTCATGTGAAAAACCATGGCGTCTGCTGCCCGGATGCAAACGGAATAACTGTGCGCATGCTGGGGGCAATTGAGGATATCAGTGAAAGTAAAAAGGCGGAAGACAAGCTAAGGCGGCATGCCAACAATCTGGCTGCTTTGAGGGCTATAGATATAGCGATCAGCGGCAGTATGGAGCTGCGTACAACGCTGAAAGTGCTGCTGGACGAGGTTGTTGCTCAATTGAAAGTTGATGCGGCTTTTGTCATGCTGCTTTCACAACAGAGTCGGTCGTTGGAATATGTCTCAGGAGTAGGCCTCAATTCAAATATTGATCTGAACGGAATTGCTATTGAAAACAGCTTTGCCGGGCAGGTTGAAATTGCCAGAAAGAATCTGATCATTTCCGATCTGAAAGCGGATAAAAAGTTTGCCAGGAATGAGCTGGTCAAGGCTGAGGGTTTCAAGTCGTTTGTGGGAATCCCGCTGATTGCCAAGGGTGAGCTGAAAGGTGTGCTGGAAATATTCAACCGTACCAAATTTCATCCTGATCAGGAATGGCTGGACTTTGCCGAGGCGTTGGCTGGTCAGGCAGCTATTGCCATTGAAAATGCCGAAATGTTGGATCATATGCAACGATCAAACCGGGAACTGCTGCAGGCCTATGACAGCACCATTGAGGGTTGGTCACGGGCGTTGGATTACCGGGATAAGGAAACCGAAGGACATAGCAGGAGGGTTACGGACTTGACTGTTAAAATTGCCAGGTCAATCGGCATGAGTCATGAGAAGCTGGCCCATATGCGTCGCGGTGCCTTGCTGCATGATATCGGCAAGCTCGGCGTACCTGACAGTATTCTGCTGAAACCGGGCAAGTTGACGGATGAAGAATTTGAAGTGATTAAGAAACATACTGAAATTGCGTTCCGTATACTTTCGCCCATCGAGTTTTTACGACCTGCACTGGATATTCCTTACTGGCATCATGAAAAATGGGACGGCAGCGGATATCCTCACGGCCTGAGAGGTGAAGAAATACCGTTGGCGGCCAGAATATTTGCTGTTGTGGATGTGTGGGATGCTTTGCGTTCAGATCGACCTTATCGGCCGGCCTGGCCGGTAAAAAAGGTGATTGATTATATGAAAGACGAGAGCGGGAAACATTTTGACCCGGTGATTCTGAACATTTTTGTGGAGTTGATGGATAGTGGCGAAAACAGCTGACCGTGAATATGGAAACTGGTTTTGGAGGCTGCAATGGAAATATTTGAGTGGAATAGTTCATACCAACTGGGGGTTGCCCGGATTGATGAGGATCATAAGCAGTTGGTCGGACTTTTGAACAAGGTCTATGAAACATTGGTTAATGGCAGGGATAAAGATGAGATAGAAAAGGTGCTGGATGAACTGATCGATTACGCCACGTACCATTTTGCCGCTGAGGAAAGCTGGATGAAGGAAAATAGATATCCGGGGCTGGAAATGCACAAACTGGAACATGAGCGTTTTTGTAAAAGAATTGTGGAGATGCAGAAGGATTTTTACCAAGGTTATACAACTGTAACCCTGGAGTTGCTGGCATTTACCAAAACCTGGTTGTCAGACCATATACTTTCATCGGATGCCGAGGCGGGCCGCTTCATAAAAACAAAAAAATAGTGAGGCTAATATGCTTCGCGATTATAAACAGGATATAGGGTCATCCAAAATACTGATTGTTGATGACTCTCGCTCTAATCTGCTGTTGCTGAGCGATATTTTAACTGGCGCCGGATATCTGGTGGTGTCGGCAGACAATGGAGTTCGGGCTTTGAGCCTGTTGGCTGATGAGTCGCCGGATCTGGTCCTGCTGGATATTGAAATGCCTCAAATTGATGGCTATGAGGTCTGTCGTCGCATCAAGAAGACTGAATCAACCAGTCTGGTTCCGGTGATTTTTCTGAGCTCACTGCAAAGTTCAAGCGACAAGGTCAAAGGCTTTGAGGTCGGTGCCGTTGATTTTGTAACCAAACCTTTTCAGGAAAAAGAACTGCTGGCCAGAGTTGAAACCCACCTCGTATTACGATACCTGCAAAAAGACCTTGAAACCCAGAACAGTAAACTGCAGCAGGAAGTTATGGAGCGCACCAGGGTTGAGTCGGAATTGCAGAAAAGCAAACTCGACCTGGAAAACATGGTTTTAGAGCTTAAAAATGCCCAGTCCAGAATCCTGCAGCAGGAAAAAATGGCTTCCATCGGTCAGCTGGCTGCCGGTGTTGCCCATGAAATCAATAACCCCATCGGTTTTATAATCAGTAATCTCTCCTCTTTGCAGAAGTATATGGACAAGATGGTTGAATTTATAACAAGCGATATCGCGCGAGTTTTCAGCGGCCAGCTGCCTGGTTGCCGTGAACATTTCGAACAGCTGTCAGCCCACAAAAAAGCCTTGAAGCTGGATTATGTCATCAGGGATGTGGGCATGCTGATCGCTGAGTCAAATGAAGGTGCCGACAGAATCAGGAAAATTGTACTGGATCTGAAGACCTTTTCACACCTGGATGGGGATGAGTTCAAGATTGCAGATATCAATGCCGGCCTGGAGAGCACGATCAATATTGTTTACAATGAACTCAAATACAAGGCTAATTTGATCAAAGAGCTTGGTGAAATCCCTCAGACTATATGCAATCTGGGGCAGCTCAATCAGGTTTTTCTTAATATTCTGGTAAATGCCGCCCAGGCAATGGAGACTCTTGGTGAGATCAGAATCAGGACCTGTTGCGATGATGGCGCAATTGTTGTGTCAATTTCAGATACCGGCTGTGGCATTCCGGCAGAAAAGCTGGATCGGATCTTTGAGCCATTCTTTACCACCAAAGATGTGGGCAAAGGAACAGGGCTTGGCCTGAGTATCGCCTATGATATTGTCAAGAAGCATGGCGGTGAAATAAAAGTGGAAAGTCAGGTCGGCATCGGAACAAAGTTCAAGATTATCATCCCGGTTGTGCAAGTTTGAAACTGTTGTATTATTAGTTAAGTTCATCCA
>JBGSQR010000553.1:0-2912 GCA_041737975.1 Geobacterales bacterium
CGTCCTTCACCTCCACCCATTGGGTGATCGACCGGGTTCATGGCTACACCTCTTACGCGGGGACGACGTCCCAACCAACGCTTCCGGCCAGCTTTCCCAATGTTCACATTCATGTGAGTTGAGTTAGAAACTGTACCTACCGTTGCAACACAGGTAGAAAGGATCATTCGCATTTCACTGGAAGGGAGTCTCAAAACAGCATATCTTCCTTCACGTGCTACCAACTGAGCGTACGTTCCGGCGCTACGGGCAAACTGCCCGCCTTTACCAGGTGTAAGTTCTATGTTGTGAACGATTGTACCAATCGGCATTGCGCCTAGTGGCAATGCATTACCAACTTCGGGGGCAACGCTTGATCCGGAAACGATTACCTGACCTACGTTCAGACCGTTTGGTGCAAGAATATACCGCTTTTCGCCATCTTCATATTGCAACAAGGCAATACGTGCTGAACGGTTGGGATCATATTCGATGGTCAATACGGTAGCGGGGGCATCCACGCGATTTCTCTTGAAATCAATCACACGGTACATACGCTTGTGACCACCACCAATGTGACGCATTGTGCGCCGTCCCTGATTATTACGACCACCCGATTTTTTGATCGGTTCGATCAGGCTGCGCTCAGGCTTGTCTGCCGTAATCTCCGAAAAAGAAGGAGCGATACGGAAGCGTTGACCGGGGCTTGTGGGTTTTAATTTTTTAACTGCCATTGCTATACTTGCTCGTCAATGTTATGAATCAGTCAACTATCTTCTAGGCTTCACCGTAGATATCAATGATCTCCCCTTCGGCCACGGTTACGATAGCTTTCTTATAAGTTGATGTTTTACCCGAGATAAATTTACCAGCTGAAATGCGGGTTTTGGCCTTTCCGATGCAGCGCATTGTGTGCACGCTTCTAACCGTAACTCCATACATTTTTTCAACAGCTTTCTTTATCTCCACCTTATTCGCATCTTTTGCTACTTCAAAGGCATACTTTCCAAGGCCCGCCTGTGCAGTTACCTTTTCAGTTATGATTGGACGTTTAAGTACACTCATCATTATCTATTCAATAAGGTTTCCAGTACAGACAGAGCAGGTTCGCTTATCAAAAGACGATCTGCGTTCATAAGATCATAGGTATTCACCATATCAGCCGTTGTAATCTTGGCCTTAGGTACGTTACGTCCTGACAGGTACACGTTTGCATCATTTGCGGGCAAAATCAGCAATGTTTTGGTACCTACAAGCGAAAGTGCGTTCAACACATTCAGGTAAGACTTTGTCTTGGGCGCATCAAATGTAAACGCTTCCAGAACTGAAATAGAATTGGCACTAGCCTTCACTGCAAATGCAGATTTACGAGCCAAAGTCTTTACTTTCTTGTTCAGTTTAAAACCATAGTCGCGGGGTCTTGGACCAAAAATACGTCCACCACCTACAAATACCGGCGACTTGATACTGCCTGCACGTGCTCCTCCTGTACCCTTCTGACGCTTGATCTTCCGTGTAGAGTAACTAACTTCTGCACGTTCTTTTGCCTTGTGTGTACCCTGACGCTGATTAGCCAGATATTGTTTTACATCCAAATAGATTGCATGCTCGTTGGGCTCCACGCCGAAGATATCTTCCGAAAGACTGATCTTCTTACCGGTATCTTCTCCTTTTATATTAATTACGGACAGTTCCATCGGTATTATTTCTCAATGATTACAAATGAATTCTTTGAACCTGGTACCGAGCCGCTAACCACTAAAAGATTTTGCTCGGGAATCACTTTCAGAACACGCAGGTTCTGAATTTTAACACGGTTATTTCCCATGCGACCACCCATTCGGATACCTTTGAATACGCGGGAAGGAAATGAACATGCACCGATTGAACCCGGGTGACGAGCACGGTTATGCTGTCCGTGTGTTTGACCACCTACCCCGGCAAATCCATGACGCTTAACTACTCCCTGGAAACCACGTCCTTTGGCATTTCCGATAACGTCCACAAAATCACCTTCAATGAAGAGATCCTGTATGGATAACGTTGTGCCTAACTCGTGATCTACCTCGAAATACTTAAACTCCACTACTTTTTGCTTAGGAGTCGTGCCCGCCTTTTTGAAGTGGCCGAGCATCGGCATCGTGGTATTCTTTTCTTTCTTTTCGCCAAAGGCCAATTGCAGAGCCTTATAGCCATCTTTTTCTTCGGATCTTACTTGCGTTACAACACAAGGACCAGCTTGAATTACAGTACATGCCAGAGCCTGCCCGTCAGCATTGTACAAACTAGTCATTCCGATTTTCTTTCCTATTAAACCAGACATCTTTATTGTTTTAAAATAGCAGGATTAAACCTATTTTTTGAAACGGACTGCAAAGTTAGTAAAATGTTCTTGACTATCCTACGTGATTCCGTTTATTATTTTTCTGATTATCAACAAAAAAGGTCAGATGTTAGATACATCTGACCTCAGTGTCGTTAGCAGAGTAAATCCAGGCAACGTGCCTTCTCCGACGATTCGAGCTCAAATGTGGTTTCCTATACTGGACCTTCATCCGATTTATGTGTTTCAGGGTAACTAGCGCAAAAGAAAGATCTGAACTACTGTCTTTTGTTCTCCTGAATTGCGTACTTCTAAACTTTAATTTCTACATCAACTCCACTTGGAAGTTCAAGCTTCATCAGGGCGTCAACCGTTTTGGCACTTGTCGAGAAAATATCAACCAAACGCTTATAGGTGCAAAGTTGAAACTGCTCGCGTGATTTCTTGTTAACGTGAGGTGAACGCAGAACGGTAAAAATCTCTTTTTCCGTTGGCAAGGGAATAGGTCCACTAACCACAGCGCCGGTTGCTTTCACAGCCTTTACGATTTTCTCGGCTGACTTATCGACCAGGTTGTGATCGAAAGATTTGAGTTTAATGCGAATTTTTT
>JBGSQR010000594.1:0-11415 GCA_041737975.1 Geobacterales bacterium
TGTCAGACCGTAGCGGGCAGCAAGCGTCCAGCGGTAGGACTCTCCATCCAGATGAATACGTTCATTTGAATTACTGGCAACCGTATAATTACTGGCCATGTCCTGTGTCAAGCTGACCCTGACGCGACCCGACTTTACAATTGAAGATGTGATCTCTGACGGCATCCCGAATATCTGAACCAAAGGGCTCTGATTAACCGTTCTAAACGGAGTAATTTCCATATCTTCAGCCAAACATGGCAAGGAACAAACAAGCAAAAAAAACAATGCCAGGCAGAACTTTTTCATGCAACAGACCCCCCTCTTGCCAACAACTGATATTTTCATGAATTGTAACTCTTGATATTATTATGCTTCAATGCAATACTAAATTTATTCAAGCCTCCAGACTATATCATGAAAGAGGCAAAATGACACAAAACAGGAGGAGATATAATGTTTGGTTTCGGTATGCCTGAACTGTTAATAATTCTGGTTATTGTACTGGTTGTTTTTGGTGCCGGTCGCTTGCCGGAAATTGGAGCAGCGCTGGGAAAAAGTATCCGCAACTTCAAAAAAGCAACCGATGGAAAAGATGAAATTGAAATAAAACCCAAAAAAGACGACGAAAAAAAATAATTAAATTTAGTTTTGAAAATGAAACAAGGGGAAAAGCTAATGCTTTTCCCCTTGTTTCATTTAAACGATACGCAATATCCGGAATTCAAAATCAGGAACCGACATACTCTTCAATTTTCTCAGCCAGAGTACTGTATACACGACGACATTCGTTTTCATCCTTTTCCAGCAAAGTGACGCGAAAGCCCTGTAGTGGAGTGGAAAACGAAGAAAGCGGCACAATACAGATGCCGGTTGCAGCCAGGATGTGATAAACAAAACGCTTATCAGGTGAAACACCAGGCTTGTTAACCAGGCCGTTAACCAATTCTCTGACTTCCGCATTGGCGATCGGAATCGACTGGTTATTATTCAACAGACCATCCTTGAATGCCACCGCCATGTAGAACGCTCCGTTAGTGCGATTTACCTGGAGCATGGGGAGCTGACTCAGATAGTCATAGGTAATGTTGCTCATTTTCTCATATCGATTGATTCGTTCACTCAAATAACCGGAATACTCCGGATGCTCCATTATTGTCGGAAAAACAGTTTGTGGAAGCGTTGTTGAACAAACCTCATTCATCTTGCCGGTCAGGATCAGATTGACATATTTTCTGAAGTGCTCGTCCTTATCGGCATTGTAAACTTCTATCCATCCGCAGCGTGATCCTGGCCATGGGAGCTCCTTTGAAATGCCCTTCAGTGAAATAGCCGGAACATTGCCGATGACGTCGCTGATCGGAACTGTTTTTTCTCCGTTATAGACAATGTTGGTGTAAACCTCGTCAGCGATTATGAACAGATCATTTTCACGGGCAACTGCAACGATTTCCTCCAACATTTCTTTCGTATAGACCATGCCGGTCGGATTATCAGGATTAATGATCATAATGGCGCAAATATTTGGATTATAGCGGACATAATTGCGCATTTCGTCCATATCCGGATACCACTTATCCTCCGGCTTGAGACGGAATAAGGATGGATTTGACTGGGCATGATAAATCTCAGCCATGGTATGGGTTGTATAGCATGGTGACGGCATCAGTACGCGGGCGCCGGTGCGCAGGCAGCCGTAAATTTTGGCAATTGCATCACCCAGACCATTGAAGAAGATGATGTCATCCGGAGTAATCTGAGTTCCACCGCGTTTATTTGTATTGCTGCAGATATACTCACGGGTTTCCAAAACTCCACGGGTATGGCAGTAACCCCAGGTTGAGTCATCCATCACCGCTTTGGAAACTATCTCTTTCATCCAGGAAGGAATAATTTCACCCTTGGAAATCGGATCACCGATATTTTCCCAATTGATTTTAACGCCATGCTTTTGAAGTTTTTCAGCTACGTTTACAATATTCCTGATTTCGTAAACCAGCTCTCCTGCTCCGCGCGGCACAAGTTCTATACGCATGGTTGACTCCCCCTTCAATAAAATCTTGATTTTACAATACAATACAAAAAAGCCGTGAGCTTCTGCCCACGGCTTTTACGTTACGTTTACACAACAACGACGATCAGCAGTCAGCAGAAACACCTGCGGCGTAACGCGCCGCTGCGCTGATAGCTCGTGCTGCTATGTTGATCATTTTGTTCATAGTAATTTTCTATAACACAACTAAAATTGACTGGTCAATGAATTTATCTTAGGCTGTTCCAGACCGATCAGTAACCTGCCATCTTCATCACGCCAACGCAACCAGGTCAAAGTATCCTTATTGAGCATCACCATAGCCCAATCTTTATCAACTTTAATTACTTTAAACGCCTGTCGGCCGATAAGAGTGCCGGACGTCATAAGTCCAGGCTCTTGAGCGATTTGATAATATTTTTTCTGTAAACCAACCAGTAAACTTGCAGATTGGCCTTTAAGAAAACTGTCCCACAACTGGAATTTTGCCTTGAACGGATATTTGAGCCAGCCTTCCTTACCGGATTCATCATAAATTACACGCAACCAGTCGCCTTTTTTTGAAGTAACAATCAACGGGAAACCACTTTTAGCGTTACCCAAAAACAACTCATTTGATGGCATTTTAGACAAATCCAAATTTCCCAACCTGGCGATTGCAGGCTCTTCATAAAGAGGCAAAGGCTCAGCTGGCTCTGCAATATTTTTCTGCAAAGGCTCCAGCAAGAGCACACCAATACCGGTATAGGGCCTCATCCTGGTTGTTTTAACAACCGAAGGAGCAGCTTCAATACCTGTCGGTAGCAGCACTCCAAGGATAATCAAACATAATGCCAATCCAAGCAATCTCATACCGATCACTATTGGAATAAACGACAAAGATTATTTAAATATGACATCGCATCTTCGGAACCATCAATCGGGGCCCACGAAGCAGTTTCACTCTCTGACAGCGGCAGGTAAGGGCCGGCCTTTGCCTCATAAAAAACAGTTCCGGGTTCTAGACTTACGGCGGTATGAAAAACACCATACGGTATATCGGCAGCCAAATTACCTGACTGATTGGATAGCAGTACCTTTTCCGTAACAACTCCATCTTCTGAAAAAATAATAATTCCCAGTTTCCCGTTCAGAATAATAAAGGCTTCATCCTTCTCAGGGTCAAGATGCCGGTGTGGCCTGATATATGATGCCGGCTCGATAGCGTTCAACAACCGATGACAGACAGAACCATCATGTTTGTGCATATTATGATTTTTTCGAAGCCTCGGAGAACTAACAGCTTCTTCAGTGACCAGCTTCAACAATTCACGGGTTACAACCTTCATATGATTTGCCCTTCAACCACTTTTATCTTTGCGAAAGCCTGTGTACGCACTCAACCATGAACTTGGCGTTTTCCGGCGGCACCGTAGGCAAAATGCCATGTCCCAGATTAAATATGTGACCTGGTCTGTCACCATTTTCGTCCAGTATTCTCTTTACTTCGGCTTCAATAATCGGTTGCGTGGCATAAAGTACTGTCGGGTCCAGATTCCCTTGAACAGCCATATCAAGTCCCAGTGTGTTTCTGGCAGTATCCAGATTAACATGCCAGTCCAGACCAACAACATTACCACCAGCCTTTTTGACCGTATCCAGCATTGTTCCAGCCCCTTTGACAAAATGAATCACAGGGGTTTCTTCGCTGTTCAGGCCATTAATCAGACGGGTAGTATATGGGAGCACATAGGTTGCGTAATCAGATGGAGACAGTATCCCACCCCAGGTATCAAAAATCTGGATCGCCTGTGCACCGGCTTTTATCTGGGCATTGAGATAGTCAATACTCATCAGAGTAATTTTATCCATCAAAGCGGAGTAAACTGCCGGGGCAGAGTACATCATGCGCTTGATCAGGGCAAAATCCTTGGATCCTTTACCCTCGACCATATAGCATGCTAACGTGAACGGAGCCCCACCAAAACCGATCAGCGGAACTTTGCCTGTCAGTTCACGACGCAAAATCCTGATTGTTTCTAGTACGAAAGGAACATCCTGTTCCATTTCCGGCATACGCAACGCCTCAATATCGGCAAGACTCCTGATCGGATTTTCAAAGATCGGGCCAGGGACAAAATCCAGCTTCATCCCCATGGGCTCCAGGGGGGTAAGAATATCTGAAAACATTATCGCAGCATCCACACCCAGTATGTCAACCGGCTGAAGAGTTACTTCTGCAGCAAGTTCAGGGGTTTTATACAGCTCTATAAAGGTGCATTTTGAACGGACTGCCATGTATTCAGGCAAATAGCGGCCTGCCTGACGCATCAACCAGACCGGCGTAAAATCAGTCTTCTTCCCCCAACATGCATCTAGAAAACGAGTATTCATATATCTCCCCTGTCAAATCTTGATGGTTCTGCCACCAAATGGCAATTTAGAATTGTAGTGTTATACCGCCTGCAAAGTCAAATCAAATGGATTTGAGTCATCCTTGGAATATCCAGCCATACTGTTATGCCGCTTTTGTAACAGAAAAAACTTTTTTACCCAAACAAACAAGGTCATCCGGATACAGCTTTCGGCCTCGTCGCAACTCAACCTCTCCATTTACCTGAACCTGCCCTTCGGCAATGAGAATTTTGGCCTCTCCACCGGAACAAACAGCATTCACTCCCTTCAAAAAACTGTCTAGCTTGATATAGTCAGTATTTATTTCAAAATGCATTAAAATCCCTTTCTAAATGTATTCATAGTTGTGTTAACAATACCAAAAATAACAAAAGGTTGTATAGCATTGGCCATACAACCTATCAATTTAATTTTCTGGCTTGTCAGAGCTAACAGAACAAAATTCCAGAAGCAAAAAATGATCTAAAATCACATTTCCATATTTGAACTTAACTAGCTGGCAACCTTGCTATTTCTGCCCCTTACTTTTTTCAAATGACTTTTCAGCACCGTTTTCACGTGATTCTTCAGCCTTTGAACTCATCTGCAAGGCTTGTGGTGAAAGTGTTACCGTGTCTGTTTTCAGGCTTTGAACTGACACCTGGGCAGTCTGGTTCGACTGATTCGGTGTTGAATTGTTTTCAGTTCTAACCTGCGGATTGATATAAGAAGGGTTTGCTGCTACGCTTGTTGGTGAAAGTTGAGCAATTGACATTGCAATAACCTCCCATCTTTTTATACTACTGTTTATCTTATCGGCCTTTTTAGATGCCTCTGAAGTATAAACTTAATTAAACACATAACTGTGATATACCTCACAAACAAAAAATTTCAACCCCATCTAAACACTTTTTGTAAGTTTACCACTTCGAGTATTTTCTTCTGTACTATTTTTTACGTCTATCTGCCAGGGAAACAACCTTAGAACCTGCTTCACTCTGTATCTGGTTTTTACGCTCCTCTTTTTCCTTTAGTTCTTCCTGCTTGCGCTCCTCTTCAACCGGTGAAACAACCGGATCCAATCGGATCGGAGTGCCTCCCATGGTGAAATCAGCACCTTCAATCTGGTAATCATCCAGAATCCAGGTAAAAACCTGCAACGGAAATGTGAACACCAGCAACTTAACCTGCCACCAACCAGGCTTTACATCCGGTTGAATATCTTCAACACGTGCATAAAAACCAGCTTTATTATCAACATTCACAAGAACGATGTCATTTAATTTTGCCATATCAAATCCTTGCAATTAATTTTGAGTATAGCTACTGGAAACTCAGCAGCAATGGACGGCCTACACGAAATCCCAACAAATGCTCAGCCTGAATTACTTTTTCTTTCAACCGGACTTCAAAATCCCGCAACCTTAACAGTTCAGGCTCCTTAAGCAACGACTCAACCTGTTCACAATTAAAAATTACACAGGTCACGGACCTGAAACCGGGCTTCATCAGGCAACCTTCCGAACAACCATATGGGCACAGTGGACTAACTTCAAAATCCGGGGCAGGAGGTTCTGCCGAAGTACGCAGGTAGGCCATCAAATCCAGCAGGGAAACATGGAATTTCCCGTTATTACAGCATTTACCACCACAATCACGACAGACATCTGAACTGCCAGCTGTTAGAGTTAAATCCAGCAAGCAACTCTTCAGGATCATTATCTCATCAACTATAATATTGAGGTTGCACCTTACTTCCGCAGGCAAAACTTCATACTTTCTTTTGGCTGCTTCAACTGCATACACCCAGTTTTGTTGGTCTTCAAAAGCGATACGAGACATCAAATATTAACACCATAAATTAAAAATTGGCTGAAGCAGCCCTTAAGCCGGGTTCTGTTCCATGGTCGAGTTACCCCTTCCACGGCGATGACCATTCATCTGGATATACCGTTACCGGCAACCTCAAGCGACCAACCCGAAGGCACGGGCGGGACACCCTTAACGCCTTCCTATTAGGTCTTGCTCCTGATGGGGTTTACCTGGCATCCGCCGTCACCGACGGACCCGGTGAGCTCTTACCTCACCCTTTCACCCTTACCTGCCTTCGCCAAGGCTTCGGCAGGCGGACTTCTCTCTGTGGCACTATCCCTGGGGTCACCCCCGCTGGACGTTATCCAGCATCATACCCTGTGGAGCCCGGACTTTCCTCCCCCGGCATAAGCCGACGGCGGCCATCTGTTCTGCTTCAACCAAATCCTGCAACTAATTACTGAATTATTTAAGAAACGACCTGGTGTTTGAGAACCAATATCCTCTGGCAATGTGGGCAGCTGATTAATTCATCTGCGCGAAAGAGGTTATTGTAGAGTTGAGGCGGCAGATGCATATTACATCCAAGACAATAGCCGTCACGGGCAATTGCCACTGCCTGACCACGACGCTGCTCCCGAAGACTAACATAGCGTTTTACCAAACCGGCAGGCAACTCACTGACGATTGCATCACGGCGCTTACTGTCTGCATCGATATTTTTTTGGATCTCATCAATTTCAGCCTGTTTTTCATCACGACGCTGACCCGAATTCTGTTCCATTTCTTTCAAATTAGAGTCCTTGACAGCGATTTCTGCACTTAGAGTCTCAAGCTGACCAAGTTTCTGGAGAATAACCTCTTCCAGCTCTGTAGTCAGTTTGCGTGCAGCTGTAATCTCCCTTCCTACCGCCTGAAACTCTTTGTTAGTCTTGATTTCCTTCATATTGGTTTCAGAACGGCGGATATTCTCATGCTCGGTAGCGAGGCTTCCTTCCTGCTCCATCTTGTCCTGTTCAAGTTTTTCAACCTGCGCCTGTAAAACTGCAAGTTCTTCCCTTACAACACCAAGTCCCTGTTCGATACCGCTAATTTCGCCATTCAAACTGTTCTGAGCGTTTTTCAAGGCATCAATCTGAACATCTATCTCCTGCATCTGTTCCAACAACTCAAGTCTCTTTTTCAAATCAACGTCCTCCCGAAATTCTGCTGTTATTTATTAGATATTTTTTGTACCTGACAATATTTAAATGGATCTGACTCAACAGAACTGGTCAACACTTCGCAATTATCGAAACCTGATTCTTTCAACATCAGATCCAATCTGTTGCTGACAGCATCAACCATGATAATTTCGGTATGAAAATGACCGGCATCAATCAATGCGATACCAAGATCCTCAGCATCGCGGGCATCGTGATACTTGACATCACCTGTCACAAGAACATCTGCTCCGGCACGGGCAGCTGTATGCAGCAATGATGCCCCGCTGCCACTGCACAAGGCAACCTTCTTGACCTGTGCAGTCGGATTTCCCACATACCTCAGACCATTCATTCCAAGAGCAACGCCGACCTGCTCAGCAAACTCAGCTAATGAAACAGTTGTCACCAATCGCCCGACACGACCTAAACCAAGCTTTTTACCCTCATTCAACAATGGATAAACGTCAAAAGCCGGTTCTTCGTAAGGGTGTACCGCAAGCAGAGTCTTGACGCTCCTTGCAAGCATAGGTCTGGATATGAGTAACTCAAGACGCAGCTCTCTCGTATGTTCAGTTTCACCGATTGTACCAATAAAAGGTTTTGAGCCGTCTTGAGGGGTAAAAGTACCTTCTCCCGAAGCTGAAAAAGAGCAATCCCTATAAGCCCCTATATTTTCAGCATAAGGTAATAGAGCCCTTCGTACGGCTTCCAGACTCCCTTCAGGCACAAAAACCACCAGTTTCAACAATTCCTGTTCAGAAGTTATTTGAAGCGGCAAACAACCAGTCAACCCTAGTTTTGCTGCCAGCACATCATTCAAGCCATCTTCTGCTATGTCATAATTGGTATGCATACTAACAATAGCGAGCCCGCCACTGATAGCTTTATGAATTATATGCCCCAGGGGGGTAGAGGCGGATATGGTCTTTTGCGGTTTGAATATCAAAGGGTGGTGAGTAACCAGAAGTTGACACCCGAGGGCTATTGCTGATTCAACTACTGCTGGGGATGCATCCAGAGAAACCATGATCCGTTTTATTTCTGCCGCTGGGTCCCCCACTTGAAGTCCAGAGTTATCCCAGGATTCCGCCAGGCCAGGCGCTGCAATTTTACTAATGATTCCAACAATGTCTGATAGTTTAGCCATATTCATCCACTACAAACAAAAAGAGTGCAACCTATCGGTGTGCACTCTTGTGGGATTGAATTTATGGGTTGCCCCAATCGCTTTAGTAATGCCGGCATCCGGCGTTCTTCCTTGATATTAAATTGGTGGGCCCACCAGGACTCGAACCTGGGACCAACCGGTTATGAGCCGGTGGCTCTAGCCAACTGAGCTATAGGCCCGCGTGAAATAAACATATTAGTGAAACAGCAATTTACTGTCAAGAAAATTCGTTCTTTTTTCAGCAAGTTATTTACTCAATCACACATAAAAAATGTTTTAATAATGCACTTGAATATTTATACCACATAAGATTGAAATTATATTAAAATATGAGAAAATTTATCATAATCCATATATAATGCTGTTGCAGACAAATCTGCAATAAAAATTGTGCCTAATAAACGAAACCATATCCACTAAAATATTAACTCTTGAGAGGGGAGACTAAATGCGTTTCAAAATCAAATGCAAGCTAGCACGTCCCCTGCTTTTTTTCTTATTCTGCATCATATTAATGCAATGCATTACACCTTCTACTGTTCAATCTGAAGTAGTTGCTCCACAAATACTGATCATCAATTCCTATCATGAAGGCTACGATTGGTCCAATGACGAGACAGATGGCTTTCGCACAACCATATTAAAGTCTTTCCCCCAATCAGCTTTTTATACTGAATTTCTAGACACCAAAAACTTTCCCAAGCAGGACCATTTTCCACGTTTTGCCGACTTGCTGGAGTCCAAGTATGGTAAATCGCAATTTGATGTAATCATTGTAATGGACAATGCTGCACTTGATTTTATAACCAAATACCGAGAGCGGCTTTTTAATGACACACCGGTTGTATTCTGCGGCATCAACTATTTCAAACCATCCATGCTCTCCACCCAATCGAATATAACCGGGGTAGCAGAAATTCAGGATTCTATCGGCACCCTGAATCTGGCCCTTGAGCTTCATCCCAAGACCAGCGAAGTCCTTGTTGTGCACGACTATACCATTACCGGACTTGCAATCAGACAGGAACTGGAAAACGGCCTGGGTATGTTTCCCAATGCCAAAGTCAGTTTTCTGGAGGACATGCGCCTTGATCAGGCAATCAATGTCCTGCAAAAACTGCGACCAGACCAACTGGTTCTGATCCTTTCCTATGCCGTTGAGAAAGGTGGACGTTCTTTTACTCAGGCTGAAGCCGCAAGTATTATCAGCTCTGCCAGCCCCGTACCAACATATGCTATCCATGCTGCTCAATTAGGCCATGGTGTTATCGGAGGTAAACTGCTCTCAGGAAAAGCTCAGGGCCAAAAAGCCGGTGAACAGGCTATCCGAATCATCAAAGGGGCTTCAGCAGACGACCTTCCTGTTTACACAGGCTATATCTCTGCAAACATGTTTGACTACGCACTTCTGAAAAAATTTAAAGTCAACATGGACAAGCTTCCAAAAGACACCATCATTATAAACAAACCGTCATCAAATTATGCCATTAACAAAACCGCCTTCTGGTTCATCATATTATTTTCATCAGCTGCCACTATCATATTGATTGCATTCTACAGGAACATTCAACAGCGAAAAAGTTTTGAAAATACTTTGCGACTTTCTGAGTCAAAATTCAGGCAACTCTTTAACAGCGCCGGTGATGCAATCTATATCATCAACGATGGTGGTGACATCCTTGAGGTAAATCAGGCTGCCTGCAACCAAATGGGCTATACATATACAGAATTCCTTTCACTCCCCTATCATCTGATATTGGCAGAATCGCAAAACACAGAACTACAAAGAAAAATTGAAAAGGTCAAATTATACCGACAGCTATTATTCGAATCCACCCACATAACACGCAGCAACCGAACCATTCCGGTCGAAGTAAGCAGCACTATCATTGATTTCGAAGGCAAAACAGCTTTTCTGAATATTGTCCGTGACATCTCCGAAAGAAAGAAAGCCGAAGAGGAGATACATCTCCAAACCCGACTCCTTGAACAGGAAATTGCAGAACATCGACAGACGGAACAACTTCTGAGAACAGAGCGTAACAACCTGAATGCAATCTTTGAATCGGCGCCGGTCGGCATGGCATTGCTCAATAAAGAATCACAGTTAATATCATTCAACAAAATCATGTCGGGCCTGTTCCAGTTGGACCAAAGCCAGATTGCGAAACAACGCCTTGGGGACATCCTGCAATGTCCAAAAAGCATGGAAAGCTCAGAAGGTTGTGGTGGACCGCAATCATGCAGTGACTGCCCTATTAATAAGGCGATCAGCCAGGCATTGCAAATCGGCCTGCCGCTCCATGGCGAAGAAATCCAGCTTAAATTTGTACAGGATAAAGAGCTGAAAACACTCTGGATCCGTTTCAGTGTTGAACCGATCATTCTTGAAGGTCAAAAACATGTTGTGATCGCCTTTGAGGACGTTACTGGTAAAAAACTGCTGGCTGAAAAGTTCCGTGAGAATGAAGCACATTTACGACTGATTCTGGAGACGTCACAATCCGGGATCATACTTATTTCTCCCGACAGTAGAATTGAATATGCCAACAACCGCATTGTTGAAATGTTTGGCTACTCAACTGATGAAATGATCGGGACGCTCTATTCTGACCACCTAAACCCGACGGAGAGAGAAATTGCGTCTTCCCGACTGCAAGAACTGATTGACGGGACTGTTCATGAATACCATACGGAAAGAAGCTATCTTCGCAAAAACGGTACTGTTTTCGGTGGTTACTTCGCAGCCCGGAGCCTAGTCCGTGAAAATGGCACTCTTCAGGCTGTTGTAGCGTCCATAACAGATATTAATGACATTACGGTTGCCGCAGACAACCTCAGATCCG
>JBGSQR010000055.1:0-8937 GCA_041737975.1 Geobacterales bacterium
AGGTGGCCGAAGGCCGGATGAGGGGGAAAATTGGTGTACTCTGCCAAGGAAAACACAAATGAAACCAGTCTCCAACACACATAACTCTCTCCAGAAAATCCTGACCGTGGCCATGCCGCAGGTCTCGGCATTTCTGGACTCATCCACACTACTCTGCATTGCGGCAATGGATCTGGACGGCAGAATCCACTTTGCCAATCAGGCCCTGGCAAAGTGCCTGCACCTGGAAGCCGATGAAATCACCGGCAAAAACATCATAAACTTCCTGACCTGCCCGGATGGCGAGTTAATGCTCAGGCTGCTGTCCGGCAAAGAAATTTTTACTGACAGAGAAATGTTACTTAACCTGGTGGATAGCGCCCAGATACCCCATACACTCCGCTGTAGATTCATCTCAAGCGACAATGGCCTGCTGCTTATCGGCGAACCGCCACTGGCAGACAATCAGGCACTGCAGGAAGAGTTAATACAGCTCAACAACCAGTTAGCGGTGCTATCCCGGGAGAATGTCCGCAAGGGGCGTGAACTGAACAAAACATTGACCGAATTGAACCATCGAACCGAGCTACTGGAACAGCACACCATTGAACTTGAGGCCGCCAAAGAGGAACTACGTTTCAAAAATGCTGAACTGGAACGCTTTGTCTACACTGTTTCCCATGACCTGAAAAGTCCGCTGGTAACCATTAATACATTCTTGGCATATCTCCATGACGATATTCATTCTGACCAGCAGGACAGGATTAGGGAAGATTTCAGGTACATTCAGTCCGCTACTGACAAAATGGACAATCTACTGAGTGAGCTGCTGGAACTGTCACAGATCGGACGGATCACATCCCTTCCGATTGAAATCTCCCTGAATCAAATCATTCAGGATTCATTGTCGCTGGTGGCCGGACTGATCACCCAGAAAGATGTTACGGTCATAATCAGCGAAAACCGACTGCAGCTGTACACTGACCGCAACCGACTGATCGCCATCTGGCAGAATCTGATCGAAAATGCGGTAAAATACATGGGCGATCAAACTCAACCGACAATCGAACTGGGCTTTAAACAGGTTGACAATGAAACAGTTTTTTTCGTATGCGACAACGGTATGGGTATAGAAACACAACATCAGGAAAGTATATTCGGCCTGTTCAATAAACTTGATACCGGCATTGAAGGGACCGGCCTCGGCCTGGCACTGGTCAAGCGGATAGTTGAAACTTACGGGGGGCGGATCTGGGTGGAATCTGAAGGAATCGGACATGGTTCCTGCTTCCGATTTACGCTGCCGGATGCGGTTTTAATGGATGGGAGAACTTCATGAAACTGGATACCGTAACATTGTTGTTTGCCCTGAGCATTCTGGGGTTCAGCCTTTCAGCAGTATTTCTGCTGTGCCGGCGCTACCTGCTCCCCTTACGTCAGCTGCTCCTTTGGGGAAGCGGCATGGCCTGTTACAGTGCCGGCATACTGCTGCTGGCCCTGCGTCTACATTTGCCGCTGCTGATGTCTGCAGTTCTGGCCAACCTGCTGTTGATGTTATACTACGGTCTGCTCTGGTGGGGTGTCTCGCTTCACCGTGGCAGGCAGCCCAGACTGAAGGCGTCTGCAGCAGTGTTCCTGCTGTTCATTGCCATACATGCCTGGTTTCTTTATGTGCAGCCGGATATGGCCATCCGTACAATTTTGCAGAGATTTTTCTGGGCGTTATTTCTGATAATGACCATCAGGGAACTGCTGGACAATGGCAATAACAGGCTGACCCGCATGGAAAAAATGCTCTGTTCCGCTTTGGGAACAGACCTTTTATTCAGGGTCGCCATTCTGCTTGTTCAGGCCCAGTCTCTGTCCTACAAAGAACCAGTTCATTCCAGCCTGATAGTTGCCGCCAGCTCTTCCATGTCCTTTTTTACCCTGAGTTTTATCGGAATGGCACTGATTCTGGTCACGCTGGAAAAAATCATTGCTGAACGCACCACTGCCGAAGCAGAAAGCAACAGTGCAAAGAAACATCTGGAAACCTCCTACTATGCCATGACCGACATGGTCTGCCTGCTTGACTTAAATGGTAAAATTATCATCCACAACCGGGCCATGGAAAAATTTCTTGGACTTTCTGGTAACAAGATAGACGGATATTTCTGCTACGAACTGATGCATGGAACTGAAAAGCATATTGACAACTGCCCATTCGAGCGCATGTTGCACAGCAAGCAGCGGGAGAGTCTGTTGTTGGAACTAAACGGGAAATGGCTCGAGGTTTCAGTTGATCCGGTGTTGGATGACAACCGCCAGATTATGGCAGCGGTGCATCTAATCAAGGACGTCACCGAGCATAAAAATCTTGTCAGTGAACTGGAAAAAAGCAGGGACAAACTGGAAGAAACCGTCCAGGAGAGAACTCACCAACTCTTAAAAAGCAATCAGCTGCTGGAAGAAACCGGCCAGTTGGCCCGCGTCGGCGGCTGGGAACTGGACCCCTTTGCCAGACAGATTATCTGGAGTAATGTAGTCAGACAGATCCATGAAGTAGGGCCGGAGTACATGCCCAATATCAACGAGGCCATCAATTTCTATGCACCGGAGGCTGTTCCCGCAATTACCCGGGCGGTAAAAGAGGCCATGGAAGACGGCAAATCCTTTGATCTGGAACTCCCATTAATCACCGCCAAAGGGAACCATATCTGGGTCAGGGCTATTGGCAAGCCCGTATTTGAACAAGGACAGATGACAAAAATCAGCGGTATCTTTCAGGACATTACGGTACAGAAGAATACCATTGAAGAGCTGCGCATACACCGCGAGCATCTGGAGGAACTAGTCGTCAACCGCACCGCTGAACTGGAACGGCAGCTTTCAATCCTGGAAGCCACCCATAACGAGCTGTATATATTTGATATTAACGACTGGCATTTCGACTATGTCAATCGTAGCGCCTTGAAAAACCTGGGTTATACCCCCGTTGAAATTGCCAAGCTGACACCGCTGGACTTGAAGCCGTCTATCAACCGGGACTCATTTGAACACCTGATAGCGCCGTTACTCTCCGGCGAAAAGCTGCTGATACACTTCGAAACGTTCCATCGTCGCAAAGATGGCAGCGAATATCCGGTGGAGGTCTATCTACAGACCGTAGAAGCACGCGGTAGCAGCAGTAATAGTAGCAATAAATATTTTCTGGCAGTTATCCACGACATCACCGAACGCATTAACTCACAGGAGCTGCTGAAACAGAAAAACGCCGAAACAGAACAGTTTATTTACACCGTATCCCACGACCTGCGCAGCCCGCTGGTGACAATTAGAACTTTCCTGGGATATCTCAAGGATGACCTGAACAATACTGAACAGGCCGGACAAGACCTGCAATTCATTCAAGGTGCAGCCGACAAAATGGAAGAGATGCTTCAGGAACTGCTGGAGTTGTCTCGCCTCGGCTTCAAGGAAAGCCGAATCTCCGCAACCTCATTCCGGCAGCTGGCGGAAGAAGCGGCTGCAACTCTAGCCGGCCAGACAGCAGAAAACAAGATTACGGTTCTGATCACGGACGAAGACATACCGCTGCGAGGCGACCGCCAACGACTATCGCAAATCTGGCAAAACCTGCTGGAAAATGCCGTCAAATACATGGGCGGCAATAGTGATCCTAAAGTAACAATCAGTGCAGAAAAAATTGGGGATGAGACCGTCTTTTTTGTCCGGGACAACGGCATCGGCATTGCGCCGGAGAACATGGACAGGGTATTCAGGATATTTGAAAAGCTGGGGCATAAAAGCAGTGGCGTCGGCATGGGTTTGTCAATAGTAAAAAGGATTGTGGAGTTGAACAATGGCAGGATCTGGGTTGAGTCTGAAGGGCCGGGGCAAGGTTCCTGTTTCCGCTTTACCCTGCCGGATGCTGTAGCTGCGGCACAGACAGAGCAAGGCACAGAAGGTGGTTCACATGACTCCTGACAACACAAGCAACAAGGTTTTTAAAGGCTTTCTGCCGCAATGGTTTGCTGTAGTTATCGCCATGTTTGCCCTGTCGGCAACAACGATATATGATGTGGTAGATGACCGTAACATCCTGATTTCAAGTGAGCAACAGCGACTGATGACCCAGGCCAGGGTTATCGAGATGAATCTTGCTGCCCAGATTGAGTCCGCTTTATCCGTCTTACGTTCGGTAGCAAGACATACGACAGAAGAGAAGGATATCGGCCACCGGCTTGGCGAACTAAGCGATGCCATGCCGGGATTACGCACACTGCTGATCCTGGATAAAAAAGGTAAAGTCACCGTTTCAAACAGGCCGGAACTGATTGGACAGGATTTCAGCGAACGTGAATATTTCAGCATTCCTAAAAAACAGGCCAACCACGAAAAACTGTATATATCTCAACCATTTAAAACAGTTTTGGGAACATTCGTCATTAATCTGAGTATTATAATCACTGGCAAAGAGGGGAATTTTAACGGAATTGTGGCAGCCTCGCTGAACCCGGACTACTTTAAGACACTGCTGGAATCGGTACTGTATGCCGACGGAATGTCGAGCATTATCATACATGGTGACGGGCAGATGTTCGTTAGTATGCCTGAGAACAATGCTGCCACGGGTAAAAACCTGGCTGTTCCAGGTTCTTTTTTTACCCGTCACAGAGATAGCGGAAAAACAGATAATTTGTATTCCGGCAAAACATACCTATCAGGCACTGAGCGTATGGTCGCTATACGCACCCTGAATCCGCCACAACTCAGGCTGAACAAACCATTAATCATAGTTGTCAGCCACAATCCTGACAAGGTGCTGGCAGGCTGGTGGCGGGACACATTGATCAAGTGTTCTGCTGTTGTTCTAATGGGAGCATTCCTTGTCTTTGGCACTTTAGTTATGCAGCGCAGGCAGAAAAAGCTGGAACAGCAGTCCCGGCAACTGCTTACGGAACAGATCATAGCCCGGCAGGAGCTGATCAGAACTCAGGAAATGCAGCAATACACGGCTCTGATCCAGGGCATACTGGAAAGCACCTCCTCGGCGGTATTTTCCGTTGACTGTTCATTTAACTACACCAGCTTCAACCGTGCCCACGCCGTGCTGATGAAAGAGCTGTACAGCAGCAACATTGAAATCGGAGCATACATTCTCGACTACATGCCAGCCGAACATGCCGCTGTTGCCAGAGCAAATCTGCAAAGGGCCCTGGCTGATGAATCATTTACTATTGAAGCAGCGTTTGAAACTTTGAACGGCAAAAAACAGCATTTTGAAATCAGCCACAATCCAATCATCAACTCAGAAGGTATTATTACAGGCATTGCCGTATTTGCATTTGAAACAACAGACAGGATTGAAACACTTAATGCCTTGAAGGAGAGCAATGAACTGTTTGCCCTGTTCATGTGCTATTCGCCTTTTTACTGTTTTATCAAGAAGGTTACCGCCACAGAAAGCAGGGTAATTAACTGCAGTGACAATTTTGAGTTCATGACCGGCATTCCGGCCGCAAAAATGATCGGACGCACGATGGATGAGTTTTTCCCACCGGAAATTGCCAGAAAATTTACCGAAGAAGACTGGTTGGTTGTCAGCAGCCATCAGGTCATAAAAATTGATGAAGAGCTGAACGGTCGCAGCTATACCACCATCAAGTTTCCGATAATCAAGGATGACTCAACCCTGCTGGCCGGTTATACCATTGACATTACGGACAAAAAACAGGCCGAGGCCGAGGTATTGAGAAAAAATAATGAAATCCAGCAGTTCATCTACACCGTATCCCATGACCTGCGCAGCCCGCTGGTAACCATCAAGACTTTTACCGGCTATCTGGAGCAGGATCTGGCAAACGCCAATCAGCAGCAGATAGCAGACGACCTGCAGTTTATCCGTAAGGCCGCCGATAAAATGGAGATTTTACTGAATGAACTGCTGGCCATGTCGCGGGTAGGCCATCCTGTTGTTGAAAATTCCGAATTGACATTCCGCCTGATGGCCGACGAGGCTGTAGCAGCGGTAGCGGGTCAAATCGCTGAAAAGAGAGTTGAAATCCATATTATCGATTTAGACATCCGGCTCTACGGTGATCGTCCGCGATTGACACAGATCTGGCAAAACCTGTTGGATAACGCCATCAAATATATGGGTAATCAACCGACACCACTAATTACTATCGGCGCCGAGCATAAATTTAATGATGTGGTATTCTATATATGCGACAACGGCATTGGAATCGAACCGCAGAATCTGGACAAGGTTTTCAATATATTCGAAAAGTTAGGACAGGAAAGCGACGGCGTTGGAATGGGGTTGTCAATGGTCAGGCGGATTGTGGAACTGAATGGTGGTCGTATCTGGGTGGAATCGCGAGGCCCAGGTTACGGTTCCTGTTTCAGGTTTACTCTGCCGGAGGCTATTTCCCCTCCCTAGACGGGAGGGGATCAAGGGGTGGGTGAAATTGCCACGAAGAAATACTTTGCAACTTCCCCCCTCATCCGGCCTTCGGCCACCTTCTCCCTCAGGGAGAAGGAAATTGGATTTTTAGGAGAACAAACATGCAAGGTGAACCGGTCGTAATTTTGCTAGTGGAAGATGATCCAGCGCATGCTGAAATAGTCCGCCGCAATCTGGAGGGTTTCCGTCTGGCAAACCGCCTGGTGCATGTCAGCGATGGCCAGGCAGCGTTGGACTACCTTTATGGCGACGGCGACTGGGCAGACAAGTCACCTCAACGTCCCCACATGATCCTGCTTGATCTGCGGTTGCCCAAAGTAGACGGCCTGGAAGTGCTTAGAATAGTCAAGGAAGATCCCAATTTAAACGCAATACCGGTGGTCGTCCTGACAACATCAGCAGCCGAGGCTGACATGACCAGGGCCTATGACAATCATGTCAACAGCTATCTGGTAAAACCGCTGGATTTGAACCAGTTTGTGGACCTGATCAGCTCACTGGGTTACTACTGGCTGGTCTGGAATAAAAAACCTTACTAAAGCGGTGAACCATGAATAAACTCAATATCATCGTTGTGGAAGACGATTTTGCCCATTCGGAGGCGGTCAGACGTTCCCTGGCCAACAGCACCCTGCCCTGCAGTTTAACAATTGCCAAATCATTGCTGCAGTACCGCCAAATGATAGCAGCTAACAAACCGGACCTTGCCATCATGGACCTGAACCTGCCGGATGGCCGTTCGGTGGATGAACTGACACACCCGGCCGAGGACGGACCTTTTCCGATCTTGCTGATGACCAGCTTTGGCAATGAACACATTGCCGTTGAAACCATCAAGGCCGGCGCCATTGATTATATTGTCAAGTCCCCGGAGGCCTTTGCCCAGCTGCCGCGCATTATTGAAAGCGCCCTGCGGGAATGGAAACTGCTCTGTGACCGAAAAAAGACCACACAGGAAATCCTGGATAGCGAAGCCAGATATCACACCCTTTCCAGCCAGTTTAATGCCCTGCTTGATACGCTGCCGGACAGAATTGTACTGCACGATACGGAACATCGGGTTATCTGGGCCAACAAGGCTGCCACACAGGATCTGGGGCATGAAATATCTGAAATGATCGGGCAGCATTGCTTCAAACTCTGGCAGAACCGTACATCTCCTTGTGATCCCTGCCCTGTTGAGCATACGTTAAAATCCGGCAATGCCTCAATAATGAATGTTACCACTACAGATGGGCACACCTGGGAGTTGAGGGCCATACCGGTCAAGGATAATGATGTAATTACAAGTATGATTGAGGTCGGGCGCGACATCACCGAACATCTACTGCTTGAGGAAAAACTGCGTCAATCCCAGAAAATGGATGCGGTCGGTCGTCTGGCCGGTGGCGTAGCCCATGATTTCAACAACATGTTAAACGCCATTCTGGGGTATAGTGAGTTGGCACTCCAGCGCTGCGGCAGCGATGAAAAAACCACCTCCTATCTCAAGGAAGTACTTAAAGCCGGAGCACGTTCAGCCGATCTGACCCGTCAACTGCTGGCCTTTTCACGCAAGCAGGTTGTTGAACCGCGCATCATAGATCTCAATCGGCAAATCTCTGAACAGTTGAAATTTTTCTCAAAACTGATTGGTGAAGATATTCAGCTGTTGTTTAATCCGGACAGTGACTCTGAACAGGTTTTGATGGATCCATCGCAGGTCGATCAGATTCTGGTCAATCTGATTGTTAATGCCCGTGACGCCATCAGCGGCAATGGGAAAATAAGTATCAATATCAGCACAGACACGCTGGATGATGCTTATTGCCGCACCTATCTGGGTACCAAGCCGGGAGAATACATCCGACTGAGTGTAAGTGACAACGGCTGCGGAATGGATGCAAAAACCATGGAGCGGATTTTTGAACCCTTCTTCACCACCAAGGAGAAAGGAAAGGGAACCGGCCTGGGGCTGGCAACGGTTTACGGCATAGTAAACCAGAACAACGGTGAAATTCATGCCGAGAGCGAACCGGGCAAAGGCACAACCTTTATAATTCATCTTCCATGTATTCAATCCGATGCGCTGCAATTCCCTACCCCTGAAATCGTTGAACCACCCAAGGGGACAGAAACAATAATGGTTGTGGAGGATGAACAGCAGAATCTGGAAATTACACAGATCCTCCTGGAAGAGTGCGGCTATACTGTCATTGCGACACAATCACCTCTGGAAGCCTGCAAACTGTTTACAGATCAGATGGACAAAATATCGCTGGTCATCAGTGATGTGGTTATGCCGCAGATAAACGGCAAAGACCTGTATGCCAGGTTGAACAAAATAAAACCGGGTATAAAGGTGCTGTTCATGTCCGGCTATACCGATGATGTCATCACCAATCGCGGTGTTTTACCGGAGGGGACAAAATTCATCCACAAACCATTTACGATTCAGCGACTGGCGACCAAGGTCAGAACTGTTCTGGATGAAGATCAGGGAGTGCTAAAATGAACAATGCTAACTT
>JBGSQR010000625.1:0-1821 GCA_041737975.1 Geobacterales bacterium
CATTTTTTGCAGTATTTTTCATATTCGACAACACCTCATTCTTATCAGGAGCACAGCTTTTAACCTGATTATTGTGGTTTCCAGACCGCTTCCAGATTGCTACCTGCAAATGACCTGCCACAGCATTGATTCAAAAAATATTATTAACGGATAGTCGATTGCACCACCACCAACTTCATGATAGATTTATTTCATTCAGATTTCCAAAAGTATTAAGTATTTTCATACATTTTCACATTATTTACAGGTTAAAATGACATACGCTATGCCAACAGAAATTAGCGATCAAGAGCTTGCTGAGATTGGCGCAACAGTCAAAATGTTCCGTAATATTGACATCAGCTGCCGCAAAAGCGACTGTATAAAACGACGCATTGCCCTGAGAATGCGTATTACAAATTGTCCTGATACAGCAGGATATTTCTGTCTGCTGCAACAGAATGGACCAGAATTGGATAGTTTGCTGAAAATACTGACAATCCACGTCAGTCTGTTTTTTCGCAATCCATCCATGTTCGAAAAACTGAAAGAAGAAGTGTTTCCGTCTGTATTTACTGCGGCTCAAAACTCCGGCCAAAAAACAGTCCAGATTTACAGCCTTGGGTGCGCAGGCGGTGAAGAACCTTATAGCCTGGCAATTTTATTAAAAGAAAATTTCACTAGACAATTGCAACAGTTTGAGACGAGCATCGTTGCCATTGATGTGGACAGCCATACTCTTATTGCAGCAGAATTAGGCGAGTTTGTTGAAGACAAACTAAAGTACATTTCAGATGAACTTCGACTGAGATACTTTAATCAGTGCGAATCAGTATTCAAGCTTGCACCTGAAATCTGCCAGATGGTTTCCTTTTTAAAAGCGGATATTACCGCAAACATGCAGCTGAATAAGGCTGATCTTGTGTTATGCAGAAATACTCTGATTTATTTCACCCGGCCAGCCCAGGAAATGATATTAAACCATATTGCTAATCTTCTCACAGTCGGCGGAGTACTTGTCCTGGGTAAATCAGAAACTATGGTGGGTACCCTGCGCAATAGGTTTGAACCGATCTGCAGAGTTGAACGGATATACAAAAAGCTCTTCTAATTTACATATATTTGAAGATTATTAGCAAGTTAGAAGTTATTTTCCGCACGTTTCTGGCAGAAGATAGCTTCGTTAACGCACTTATCCTGTTTATCATGGTTAGTAAATGTAAGCATTCGGAGGTTTGGCATGCACATTCCCATAGGACATAAATTCATCATCGGCTTCATAGTAGTTGTGGCGGTGGTTGCCTTCTGCCCAAATCTTGTCGGCCTGCTCGGTTATTCTGCCGAAATCAGTTCCCTGCTAAGCTATGCGGTTGCCCTGACCGTTGGTCTGATCTTGGGCTGGGCCTTTTCCAGAACTTTTACAGCAAATATCGGCAAACTGACTGAAGCGGCTGAGTCGATCAGTTGTGGTGATCTGACTACTGACGTTACAATTGCACCTTCGCGCATTCCGGACGAGACCCATCAACTTGCTGAACTCCTGAATCAAACACTTCAAAGCCTGCGCGACCTTGTTGGACATATCAAAAGGACCTCAACACAGCTGACCGACTCGGCCCGTGAAATCAATTCAAATGCCATGGAAATAAATGCCTCAAATGAAGAGGTGGCCCAGGCAATTGAGCAAATTTCTCAAGGCGCAGAAACCCAGGCCGAGATGGTTGAGAAAAGTTCAAAAAGTATTCGCGAAATGGCCATTTCCATCGAACTTGTAGCAAGCCGCGCCAGGGAGACCGCCAGGACCGCACGCGAAACCAGCCTGACGGCACAAAACGGCAGTGC
>JBGSQR010000067.1:0-5179 GCA_041737975.1 Geobacterales bacterium
TTCCGCAGCGCCAACCACCGCTGGGATCCCAAAAACCAGCGTCCTGAACTGTGGAGCCTGTATAACACCCGCGTTAAACCGGGTGAAAGCATCCGGGTCTTCCCGATCTCCAACTGGACCGAGCTGGACATCTGGCAGTACATTCATCTGGAGAACATCCCGATTGTGCCGCTCTACTACTCTGCCGTACGACCGGTAGTGGAACGTGACGGCATGCTGATCATGGTTGATGATGATCTACTGGAACTTCTACCTGGCGAAGAGGTGCAGTACAAGTCGGTCCGTTTCCGCACCCTGGGATGCTACCCCCTGACCGGAGCCGTGGAATCGGAGGCAGACACCCTGCCCCGGATTATCCAGGAGATGTTACTGACCCGTACCTCTGAACGTCAGGGGCGTCTGATCGATCACGATCAGGCTGGCAGTATGGAGAAGAAAAAGCAGGAGGGTTATTTCTAATGGCACACCAATCTGATTTGATAGAAAACGACATACTGGCCTACCTGAAAAGTCACGAAGAGAAATCACTGCTGCGTTTCATTACCTGCGGCAGTGTGGATGACGGTAAAAGCACTCTGATCGGCCGCCTGCTGTGGGACTCCAAGATGGTCTTTGAGGACCAGCTGGCTGCATTGGAATCAGACAGCAAAAAAGTCGGCACCCAGGGGGGCGCCATCGACTACGCCCTTTTGCTGGATGGCCTGCAGGCAGAACGGGAACAGGGCATCACCATTGATGTGGCCTATCGTTTCTTTTCCACTGACAGGCGCAAGTTTATTGTGGCCGATACTCCAGGACATGAGCAGTACACCCGCAACATGGTCACCGGTGCTTCCACCGCCAAAGTGGCGGTAATTCTGGTGGATGCCCGCAAGGGGCTGTTGACCCAGACTCGTCGTCACAGCTTTCTGGTCTCCCTGGTCGGTATCCGTCACATTGTGCTGGCCATCAACAAGATGGACCTGATCGACTTCGACCAGCAGCGTTTCGAAGCAATTCTGGCTGATTACCAGCAGTTTGCCGAGCCGTTGGGCTTTGCCTCCATCACCGCCATTCCGCTTTCGGCACTGAACGGCGACAACATGATTGAACCGAGCCAGAACACTCCCTGGTACACCGGCCAGCCCCTGATGAACTATCTGGAAACGGTCCAGGTGGATGGCGACAACCGTGACCAGCCGCTCCGTTTTCCGGTGCAGATCGTCAATCGTCCTCACCTGGATTTCCGTGGTTTCTGCGGCACCATTGCTGCCGGCACCATCCGGCCCGGCGATGAGATTCAGGTTGCCGCATCGGGAAAAACCAGCAAAGTTGCCCGTATCGTCACTATGAATGGTGACCTGCCGGAAGCCACCGCCGGACAAGCCGTAACCTTGACCCTGGCCGACGAAATCGACATCAGCCGGGGCGATCTGCTGACCGCTCCGGACGCCAAGCCCCTATACACCCGCCACCCGGAAACCCACCTGGTCTGGATGAGCGATGAACCGCTGCAGCCGGGGCAGATCTATCTGGTCAAAACTGCTACAGCACTTACTCCAGGAAGAGTTACCAGAATAGAATATGCTGTCGATGTAAACACGCTGGAACAGAAACAGGCTGCAACGCTGGGTTTGAACGGAATCGGCGTGGTCTGTCTGGAACTGGATAGACCGGTCGCCCTGGATCCGTACCGCCAGAACCGTGATACAGGCAGCTTTATCATGATCGACCGCTTCACCAATGCCACTGTTGCAGCAGGTATGGTCATTTCTGCTGCACCGGATGATGATGAAGGAAGCGCCTACAGTCCGGCAGTTAATGCAGCAGGAGAGGCAACTCGCAAGATTTTGCTTAACGAGGCGGCACTGACCGGTCGCGGTATCAGCGTTATTGATCTTACCCCATACCTGGAACCGCTTGAATTTGATATAACTGATGAATTCCTGGCCTATCTAAACAAGGGCAACCGGGTCCAGCTCAGATTGCAAAGCACAGAGCAGGTAGCTGCAGTGGTGAAACTAGCCTTTGAGCAGCATCTGTCTTTTGAATTCGACCGTATCTCCAAAGGGGTCAGCGTGCTGCTCTTCAAGCGGAATACCGACCAGAGCAAAGGATTGTTTGACGATGATGGAACAGGGATATGAACAGTGAAAATCCCGGCAAAATCAATTTGAAATCAGAAAATAGGTTGACTTGAAACACTGATTAGTTAGACATATACATTTCGGAGGAAACTGATAAATGACAACAGAACCCAAAGATTATCGGCTGGACGGCATCTATGTGCAACGACAGGAAGGCTACTTCATGCAGCGGGTCAAACTGCCTGCCGGTGTAATTTCATCCACCCAGGCCAGAACAGTGGCCACTGTATCGGAGCAGTTTGCTAAAGGCCTGCTGCACCTGACCACTCGCGGCAGCATCGAAATCCACTGGCTGCAGGAGCAGAATCTGGCCGAAGTCAAAAGATCTCTGGCAACATGCGGGCTAACCTCACGGGGAGCCTGCGGTGGCGCTGTACGCGGCATCACCTGCGGCAGCCAGGGTGCATCCGGCTTCCCGCAATTGGAATCCATGGCACGTCGCATTCACCGCCACTTCACAGCCAATCCACGTTTTGAAAGGCTACCCAAAAAATTCAAGGTCTGCATTGAAGCCGACAATTCCGGAAAAAGACACCTTATTCAGGACTTTGGGCTTGTTTTTGATCATGAGGAAGAAGGACGAGCTATATTCAACGTCTGGATCGCCGGTGGACTTGGCCGTGAACCTCAGGCGGGCATTTTACTGGAATCGGAAGTTGTTGAAGACCGCATTATCCCGCTTATAGAGGCTGTTGCCCGTGTCTATGCCGCCGGTGCAGCACCCGGAAAACGGTTGAAACATCTGCTAAATGAAATTGGTGAAGAAGAACTGCGTCGACGTATCTATGCCGATGCCACCGCATCGGAAGAACTGCCACCGGTCAGAAGTTTTAACGAAATTCTTACACTGCCTACCGCTGATCCTGCCAACCGCATCGAAGCCTATTTTTTCGCCGGACAGCTTTCCGCAGTTGAACTGAAACAGCTGGCCGACTTTGCAGACAAATGGTCGAATGGAATCCTGATGGTGACCGTTGACCAGAATATAGCCTTTCAACTATCTCCTGGATCAGATAAAACTGAAGCCCGCCAGGCACTCCAAAAGGCCGGGTTCATCTCCACCGAAACTGCAGACCAGATTACTTTCCGTGTCTGCCCCGGCACCCATGAATGCAAAATGGGACTGGCCGCCACCCGGGAAGTTGCCACTACCGTCATCAACTCACTGGGCAACAAAGCATTGCAAAACAGCTGGGCGCTTTCCGGCTGCCCCAACTCCTGCACACAGACCCAGTTGGCCGACATCGGCATTTCCACCACACGCCTTGTTGCGGGAGATGATGGGCAGCGTTCACCACGCTTCGACATTTTCCGTGGCCAGCCTGATGGCCTGGGCCAGAAAGCAGAAACAGGATTGACACTTGAGGAATTGACCGCAACCCTATGCAGATAAAGTTTAACGAAAAAATCATTCATATATTGGCAGGAACCACACTATCAGAACTGTCTGCGCTGCATAAACCGGACGCAGACATCCTGATACTGAATGGCTTTCCCGCATCGGGAGATTCTGTCCTGTCAGAAGGTGATTCGATTTTCATGATCAGGCGCGGCGAACTGCCTGGCGAGGATGAGCTGGAGTACCTGATGGCGTCCCGCCACACACCGGGTGTGCATGCAAAACTGAAAGCCGCCACCATCGGCATTGCCGGTGTGGGCGGACTCGGTTCGGCTGTTGCGGTTGCTCTGGCACGAATCGGTGTTGGACGTCTGATCGTTGCCGACTTTGATGTGGTGGAACCATCCAACCTGAATCGTCAGCAATATTTTGTAGACCAGCTTGGGATGTACAAAGTTGATGCTTTATACGACAATTTAAGTCGCATTAATCCATATGTAAAAATTGAACCGCACCGACTGCTGCTGGACCCGGAAAACATCCCCTCCATATTTGCCGATTGTTCGATTATGGTTGAAGCCTTTGACCGGGCCGACATGAAGGCCATGATTGTAAACACCGTACTGGAAAAAATGCCGTTAACAACCGTTGTGGCTGCCTCAGGACTGGCCGGCTATGGCTCAAACAATTCAATAATCACAAGGCGGGTTTCCCGCAGATTGTACCTGGTGGGTGATTCGGTATCAGAAGCAAAACCGGGAAGCGGCCTGATGGCACCGCGGGTCGGCATAGCAGCCGGGCATCAGGCGAATCAAGTGGTGCGGATAATTCTGGGTGAGGAAGAGTGTTAAGTCCGGGACTCGGGACCAGGTACCAGGGACTGGTAAAGTCAAAGATTTTTACCGGTTCCGGCCTTCAGATAGTTTTTTAAAGAGTTGTATCTACAAAGGAAATAAATTGAGCGAAAGTACTAAACAAAAAATAGCCGTTGCCATGAGCGGCGGTGTTGACTCTTCCGTCACCGCCGCCCTATTGCAGCAACAAGGTCATGAAATCATCGGCATTACCATGCAGCTGTTCGAGCCTGTCAGGCAGGGTGCTGGAACGGCAGCCTATGACGCCGCTCTGGTGGCAAAACACCTGGGCATTAAACACCACCTGTTTGATTTTTCTCCTGACTTCAGCAACCTGATCATCGACGACTTTATCAACGAGTATCGCTGCGGCCAGACCCCCAACCCATGCATCCGCTGCAACAAGTTTGTCAAATTCGGCCTGTTGCTGGAAAAAGCCCGTGAACTGGGGGCCGATCTGCTGGCAACAGGACATTATGTCAGAAAAACAGTAGACCCGGACGGCACCTGTCATCTGCGTACCGCCCGCAACATCCGCAAAGACCAATCCTATTTCCTATACACACTTACCCAGGAGCGCCTGGAGCAAGCTGTTTTTCCTCTGGGTGACATTGAAAGTAAAGACGAAGTGCGCCAGCTGGCGCGGGAATTCGGCATAGTAGTGGCAGAGAAGAGCGACAGTCAAGAGGTCTGCTTCATCCCTAATGACGATTATGTGGCCTTTCTGGAACAGAGCGGCGCCCTGCCTGGTACCGGTGGCGAAATCATCCATATCAGCGGCAAAGTGGTCGGCAAACACCAGGGAACCCACCGCTACACCATCGGTCAGCGCAAGGGGTTGGGCATTGCTTGGAAAGAAC
>JBGSQR010000064.1:0-10870 GCA_041737975.1 Geobacterales bacterium
GTCCAGGCCGCAGCGTTCAATGACAGTTTCCGGTGCCCCCTTGAGCAGGATGCGGTTCTCACCGTAAATCCTGTTCAAGGTTGACATGAATTTAGTGTCCGACTCGAAGGGGATAACATCCAGGCGTTGGTGGATACTGCGAAACTCCTGGGCATTCAACCCCGCTTTCTGGGCGGCAACCACCAGTGCTGCTTCTGTCGGATCGCCGGTAATGGCCCAACTGCCAACCTCAGGACGCAGTGCGGAGTCATTACAGAGAACGGCAATTGTCAGTAGTTCCTGCAGTGCCGGAGGAAGTGCTGTTAAACGGGCACCATCATGTTCAACTTCGCCTTCCGGGGCGTAGCCGATACCGGAAAAACGGTATTCGTGCCCTTCAAGCCATGCCACCTGGACCGTCATCTCATTGCGGGTCAGGGTGCCGGTTTTGTCAGAGCAGATGATCGTTGTGGACCCAAGTGTTTCCACCGCCGGGAGATGACGGACAACAGCATGCCGTTCGGCCATCCGCCGGACGCCAATGGCCAGACAGATGGTAATAACCGCCGGCAAACCCTCAGGGATCGCCGCCACAGCCAGAGAAACGGCAACCATAAGAGATTCGCCGACCGGGGCATCCTTGATCCAGATACCAAAAACGATCAGTACCGCTACCACGACCACTACAGCAAAGGTTATACCGGTAGTGACCCTGGACAATTGGCGCGTCAGCGGTGTCTCCAGCTGTGTGGTCTGATTAAGAAGCGCATTGATCCGCCCCAGTTCAGTGCTGTTTCCCGTGGCGACTACTACGCCGGTAGCCGTGCCCTGCACCACCAGGGTGCCGCTGTAGGCCATGCAGAAACGGTCGCCCAGCGGTGAGTTTTCCGACACCGCATCGGAGCGTTTTGCCACCGGCAGGGACTCTCCGGTCAGAGCAGCTTCTTCAACCAGCAGATTCTTGATCCGGATCAACCGAAGATCGGCCGGCACCTTGTCGCCACTCTGCAATGTGACAATGTCACCCGGCACCAGATTATCTGCCGATACCGAGATGGACTGCCCGCTCCTGAGGACCGTTGCCGCTTCAGGAATCATGGCCGCAAGCGCCTCAATAGCTTTTCCGGCCCGATATTCCTGAATAAAACCGATGATCGCATTGATACCAACCGCACCGAATACAACCGCAGCATCAGTAGGTTTCTTAAGTGCCACAGCCAGGGCACCGGCAGCAAGCAGCAGCCAACCGATCGGATTATTTATCTGGCGCCAGAAGATCAGCCAGGGACTTGTCCCGCCCGACCGGGCAAGGGTATTGGCACCGAAGCGCTGCAACTTTTCAGTGACCTCAGCATCACTTAATCCTTCCGGACGCGTACCCAGTCGGGTCATGACGTCCTGATCGGATGACGCATGCCAGGCAATTTCAGCTGACTGCGTTACGTTATTTTGCATTATATGGGATCTCCGCTCCGGTTTCACTGCTAGTGCAGGTCAAAATCAAATCAGGTCTTCCGATCCAGACTGCGATTAGGGATCGTTTCGGCGAAATGTCTTCACCTGCCTGCCCCAACAGAAACCTACCAACTACAGCTAACTTGCAATGTTTCTTGATAAATCGTTGGGCCAACGCTGAGGAATCTTGCGCAGCTTCGATATATCATAACCCTGTCCTTCCAGCTCTTTCACTATACTCTGATAATCAGCATCCGGTATCTGCGGAGTTCGTGCCATGATCCATACATAATCACGTCTGTTACGCCCTATAACGGTCTGGCTGTAATCCGCGGTAAGATGCGTGATAAGATATTCGGCTTTGAATGGCCAGATAAATTGCATACCCCAGGTGGAATTATTGACCGTATCCACAATGAAACCGCGCGGATTATAACGCTTTGGCGGGCCGTCGAAGCCACCCTCATTGAAGGTAAAAACTGTATCGATGGTGCCGTCCGAGTCAAGCCGGTAGGTCTCAACACCGTTATAGGCACCGGTCTCGAAAAAAGTCGGGATACAGGCTATAACATACCAAGACCCCATAAAACTTTGAATTTCAACCTTTTCAACAGTTTTAAGCGGTGGCAGCGAGGCGCAGCAACCTGTCAAAATCAACAGTGCGATCATCAAAAACTTATTTTTCATTCAATGTTATCCTTTTTCAACAGGTGCACCAGCTATTCTCTATAATATCGCAGCCTTGTTATAAAATAAACTGATTAGAAACGATCTCCCGTTTCAGAGAAAAAACAATGTAAACTAATTTTATGTTTTGTCCTAGACAAAATGTAAAATATGTGTAAAATTAGCAACAAATGAAGTTGTAAGATAAAAAATATAAGAACTTTACATAATATTCACTTTAACGGAGTAAGCCAGATTTCTAACATGACAGACATAAGGAGATTATCACTATGAAAGACAAACTAGAGCAACTTTTTTATTTTGGTTTGGGCAGCGCCTTGATGGCAAAAGAAAAGATTGAGCAGGCCGGAGAATCGGCTCGCAGCCGCAAAGAGGAAAACGACCAGAAAGCCCGTGAGTTTTTCGATCAGGCCGTTGCAAAAGGGAGCGAAGAACGCGAGCAGGTAAAGACTAAAGTCAAAGAACTGCTCAAGGAGTCCATTGACGAGTTGGGACTGGCAACCCGTGCAGATATAGATGCGTTGCGGTCAGAGATTTCGTTGCTGCGTCAGGGGCAGTCCTGAACCGGTGAACAAACTTCCACTGCTTGTCCGCCTATATCACCCGGCTCGCATCTACACCTTTTTTCGTGTAATTTTAACGATTTTTCTGCTGATTCGCCGCCGGACTTCCTGGCTGGGCCTGGGGCCCCTAACTCCTGAACTTCTTGTTGCGGCCATTGAACGTCTTGGGGCCAGTTTCATAAAACTGGCCCAGGTACTGGCCACCCGTTCTGATTTTTTTGATGAGCGTTATCTGGAATCATTGAAACAGCTGCATGACCAACTACAGGCCATGTCACCCCGGGGATTTCAGGCCGTATATTCACGCGCCTTCGGCTCTAAAGAGTGCTTCGCGTTTTTCGATCGGGAGCCCTTTGCCTGCGCCTCAATCGGCCAGGTGCACCGTGCCCGGATGCCGGACGGTTCACAGGTGGCGGTCAAATTGCGTCGCAACCAGATCGAGCTGGTTGTACGGGAAGACATCCGGCTGCTCGGCTGGTTTTTGACGCTGTTTCGTCCACTCTTCTCCGAATACACCCGCAACTCTATTGAAGCGGTACTGAATGCCTTCAGCCGGACGATCCTGAAAGAAGTTGACATGAAGGCGGAGCTGACCAACCTGGAACGGTTCCGCCAGGCATACCCCGACTCAGGTGTGCGCATGCCGGTCCCCTATCCCGAGGTAAGCTCACAGGACGCCCTGGTGATGAGCTTTGAAGAAGGCTGTCGTTTTGATGACCGAGAAGGGCTGGTTCGGCTAAAAATTTCCTTTGCCGACCTGATGGAAAAGCTGGTGTTGTTCTACACCGAGCAGATGTTGATCAAAGGTTTCTTCCACGCCGATCCGCACCCCGGCAACCTGTTGGTTAATTCACGGGGAGAACTGGTTCTGCTCGATTTTGGCATGGTCAGCCGGATTCCAAATTCAACCCGACTGGCCATGATCAACATTGTGAAAGCCGCCTATGAGAGGGACTTTGAGCTGCTGGTTCAGGCAACGCGCAAATTGGGCATAGTTACCGACAGCGTTCCCCAGAATGAAGTGGCCGAGCTTGCTGAAGAAATTTTCCGCATCTTTGACAGCTCAAATCTGAGTGCCACCTCCATGCAGGAACTGGCGTTCGGCGTTATGGGTGCCTTAAAAGAATACCCATTCAAACTTCCCCAGGAAATCATCTATGTCATGCGGGCCAGCTCGATCATTGAAGGTCTAGGCACCACTTATATAGAAAATTTCAATGGTATCAAAGACATACTGCCAATCCTGAAAAGCAGTCTGCCCCGCGCCCTGGGCGAACAGGGTAGTCTCTGGGGGGTGGTACGCCATGAACTGACACAATTGCCGCTGACCATGGTCAAGTTTCGCCAACTGGTAGAAACTGCCCATCAGGGCGATCTGTTTGTGCACCTGGCAGAAGAAGACCGTCGGGAACTGTTGCGATCTTTGCATCGACGCATACAGCATCTTGCCTGGATCGCCCTCCTGGTGGCTGTGGCTTTTTATCTCAGAGGTCAAAACCACCCTGCCGCCGCCTGGCTGTCGCTTGGCTGTTTCGTGGCAGCAACTCTTCGTCTGCTCTGGTTGAGCAGAATCAATTGAATCTGGCAGTAGAATTAGAGAAAAATTGCACGGTCCTTTTACTTCGGCTTGACCCACTTTTTAATCATTGCCAATAAGTTCGGCAAGTCAATCGGTTTAGTTATATAATCGTCCATGCCTACATCAAGGCACTTGGCATGATCTTCATGCATAGCGTTGGCAGTCAGAGCAATGACCGGTATGGCATGGTTTCTGACCTTTGAACTCTGATCACGAATAGCAGCTGTCGCTTCATAGCCATTCATTACAGGCATCCTGCAATCCATTAACACCAGGTCAAAATCTTTCTCTTCCAAAAGCTTCAAGGCATCTCTGCCATTTTTGGCTAAATCCACCCGAAAACTGGACTTGGAAAGCAACCTGTTAAACGCAACCTGATTTGCCTCATCGTCTTCAACAAGGAGTATAAAAATATCAGTATAATTTGCTATATTTCCTGCTACTTCTATTTCAACAGTTTTAATATCAGAATCAGGAATCTGCTTCTCCAATACGAGCGTAAACCAAAAAATAGATCCTTGCCCCTCAATACTTTCTACGCCAATGCAGCCACCCTGCAGCTCGACAAGATGCCGAGAAATAGCCAACCCTAACCCGGTCCCGCCGAAATTAACACTGATTGAGCTGTCAGCCTGAGTGAATGCCTCGAAAATATTTTCAACTTTACCTTGCGAAATACCAATGCCGTTGTCGCTCACCCGAAAGCGCAAAGTAACATATTGGTCATCTTCCGTATCTTTGCTGATATTGATTGATATGGTGCCGTTAGTAGAAAACTTGATTGCATTGCCGATCAGGTTTGTGAGAACCTGACGCAGTCGTTTTATGTCTCCGACCAATAGCGGCGGCACATCCGGAGTAATATTAAAGTCAAGCCCCAGACCTTTTTCTTTAGCAAGTAAAGTATAAATGTTGACAGTGCCATTGATCTCTGCGGGCAGATTAAAGTTCTGGGCTTCAATGACAACGCAGCCGGCTTCAATTCTGGAAAGATCAAGAATGTCAGATATCAGCTGTAGCAGGTTTCTGGAAGAAGACGTAAGAAGCTTAGTATACTCCCGCTGTTCTTCAGTCATTTCAGTCATCTGAAGAAGTTGGGATATTGCAATAATGCCGTTCATCGGTGTACGAATCTCATGGCTCATATTCGCAAGAAATTCACTTTTGGCTCGATTTGCATTTTCAGCAGCATCTTTGGCTGCCATAAGTTCCTCAATACCGCGAAGCCGTTCCGTCATTCGCCAGACTGATTCCATCAGCAGCGTTAGCTGAAGAACATCCGTCTGGGTATATTCGCTTTCCCTGTTGGCTACGGCGACGACAGCCACTATCTGCTCATTGTCAAAAACCGGAATGGAAAGAAAACGGTTCAATGGTGCATGCCCATCAGGGTAACCTTTCTTCAGGGGATGATGAGCCTGGAAATCGTTCATGATGATTGGTATACGCTGACGAACAACCTCACCCCAAACTCCGGTTTTATCCAATTCGTAGCAGGTTTGGGGATTCATCACATTGCACTCTTTCATGACATCCCGGGACCAGGTGTTGAGGATAAACTGGTGGGCATCTTCATTGTAATAGTAAATGTATCCGATCCTGCTACGGGTGAGGGTAATCGCCTCTTCCAGGGCAACATCAAGCAAATGCTGAGTGTTCTTCGAGGTGTTTTGCGAAACTCTGACCAGGCTTTCAAGACGCTCCTGATTAAGTTGCTGTTCGATCTCCATTTTTTTACGATCAGTGATATTTTCATGTGAAATTACTGCATAATGTGCCCCCGAAACGGTGAACTCATTTACCCGGCAGGTAAACCAACGCTCAACCTCAGGCGAATGACATGGATACTCCTTGGTAAATTCGGAAATAATACCCGCAAGCACCGCTTGTATTCCTGAGATAAACTCATTGATATCTGCCTGTTCTTCTTCCGTTACCGCTTTGCAGGAATCAAGATAACTGGCCCCCTCACAGGCAGTTCCTTCAGAGGCATTATTTTCGATAGCAAAGTTATTCCAGGAACGGTTGGTAATAACAATTTTCCCCTGAGAATCAACCACACAAATATTGGCGCTCAATCCATCAATAGTTGAACGGACAAACTGCTCCTGCTCTTTAAGAGATTCTTCGGCTCTAATTCGATCTTGAATCTCCTGTTTCAGCTCTGCTGTGCGCTCCTCTACTTTCTGCTCCAGCTCATCGTTTAGTAGAAGCACCTTCAGTTCGGCAGCCTTGACGGTCGTGATGTCGGTAAAGGTTATAACGACACCCTCAACCTGGCCGGTCTCGGTGCGAAACGGCATAATCCGTCTGAGAAGACAACGGTTATCACGGGTTTCTTCTTCCTGTTCGACAGAAATGCCACTGACCAGCACCCGGCTGATATCTGCCAGCATCTCTTCCTGTTGCGAGAGGTGATAAGCAATATGATCGATGGGACGGCCAATATCCTGGGGCATCAGCTTGAAAAATGAGGCGATGGCCGGATTATATTTGCGGATACGTAGTTGACGATCAAGGAATACTGTTCCGATGTCGGAACTTGCCAGCAAGTTTTCATGGTCATTATTGAGCTGTTTAAGCTCCAGATTCTTCCGTTCAAATTCAGAATTTACGGAATAGAGCTCCTCATTGACCGAGTGCAGCTCCTCGTTGGTGCTCTGCAGCTCTTCGTTGGATGCAAGCAGTTCCTCATTGGTTGCCTGAAGCTCCTCATTACTGGTCTGTAGTTCTTCCACAGTAGTCTGGAGACTTTCTCGGGTTGATTGAAGCTCCATTTCCAGATCAGCCAGATGCTGCCTAAAATGGCTATCAACATCAAAACTTGCTGTTTCTTCATCTTCGGAGACTTCAGCCGTAATGAGTTGTTCAGCCTGGCGCACACGCTCAAAATAAACGTGGTAGTGGGTTGTGTGACTTTTATCGTCAGGTAATGGAGAGACATTCAGATCGATCAGAAATTCACAGTCACCGCGTTTGATGCGAACATTACGAGTGACGACAAGCTGCTTGGTTGATTCAACCCGCTGCAGCGAAGTACTGAGAGCGATGTGGAGGTTGTCCGAGCAGAGTGCAAGAATGTTATTTTCCGCTCTTCCCTCCGGCATTTTGAGATATTCAGCCACATTGCCAAAATAGTGGACAATATGACGATTATCGTCAAGCAGCACTCCCGGCGGTAAATGTCGGCGCAACAGGGTGTCGCAATCTGAAAGCACCTGCCGGTCTATCGTGACGCTGCGGTTTCCTGAAGGCTGGAATACGGTAACCGGAATGTTGGACTTTCGCTCCATTCGGTTTGAGTCGAGATTGAGAGCCAACTTAAGATCACGAATTTTGCGAAACAGCTTGTGCTGATTGGCAATAACTTCAAATTCACCAACGAATGCTCCTAATCCTTCACTGCTCCCCAAAAACAGAGTGCAGTCTACCTTAAGGGCAAAGTGGAAGAGAGAAATAACCTTCTCCTGCACTTCCGGCTGAAAATATATTAGTAAATTTCGGCAACAGACCAGATCCAGACGGGTAAACGGCGGGTCATTGAGCAGGTTGTGGGGAGCGAAAACTACCAGCTTGCGAAGTTCCGATGTCACCCGAAAAAGATCACCGCCCTCCTTTTTAAAAAATCTGTCCATTCGTTCCGGATTAACATTGGTCAGTCGGGCCCGGTCATATAGTCCCTGCGATGCAAAATCGAGAGATGTTTTATGGACATCCGTGGCAAAAACGGTAATTTTTCCCATGAAACCGATCTCTTCAGATTTTTCCGCCAGCAGAATTGCCAAAGAATAAGCTTCTTCACCAGTAGCACAGGCAGCCGACCAAACCCGCAGGTCTTCGCCTCGGTGCAGGTTGGCAAACAGCTGTGGAACCACCTCCTGTTCAAGAAACTCAAAAGCCTGCTTGTCCCGGAAAAACTCGGTTACACCGATCAGCAAATCTTTGTAGAGCTGTTCAAGCTCTCCCTGATCTCCGGAAACGATGGTTACATAATCTGAAACCTCCGGTATCTGACGAAACTCCATCCGCCTGCTGATACGTCTGCCGACCGTGGAACCTTTGTATTTAGAAAAATCCAGGTTGTAGCTACGTCGTAATAATGCAAAAATCCCGGCGTACTCCCCTTCATCCTCAAACACTTCCAACTCGTGATTCATTCTGTTTTTGACCGCCAGAGGGCTGATTGCATACTCAATCAGAATCCGTGGGATCCGATCCGGAGCCAGGATAAAATCGCACACTCCCGTTGCAATGGCATTGCGCGGCATACCATCGAACTGGGCCGATTCGGGTGACTGTACGACTACCAGGCCACCTTTTTTATTGATGCAAATAACACCCCTTGAGCCATCGGAACCGGTCCCGGAGAGAACGACACCTACTGCCCGGTCACCGGCATCTTCAGCCAGCGAATTGAAGAAAATATCTATTGGAAGTTCGATGTGGGGACTAACTGTTTTTTCGGTCAGGTAGAGTTTTTCTTCCCGTACCGTCATGAATGTTCTGGGTGGGATCAGGTAAATGTTGTTCGGCTGAAGTTCTATACCATTAGAAACACGATGGATCGGCATTTTTGTATGCCGGGACAGTAGATCGTCCATCAGGCTTTTGAAGTCAGGTGAAAGGTGTTGGATGACTACAAATGCCATGCCTGTGTCAACCGGCATAGCGGCAAAGAATTGTTCAAGAGCACTAAGGCCACCTGCAGAGGCACCGATACCTATAATATGCGAGGCTTTAAGTTTTTGTATTTCTGGAAGGTTAACAGAAAGGTTCATGGAGTATCTCCAGAATAAAGCTGCATGTCAATGATCGCTGGACCGCCATTTTAAAAAGGTAAAAAGGGCAATAAGATTAAAAAATATCATATTTTTTAATCTTGTCAAAAATATTGCCTTTTTTGTAACCTGAGAACTATTTCTTCAAATATGAAGATGGAGGCGGGGGCAAATCATGAAAATATGCATCACCTTCTAATCCGGTTCAACAGCAGTGCCTGCTGATATTTTCTTTCACATAAACTTTCGCTGACATTCTTTATAAATCATGTAGCATTTGTTGCTCCATCAGCCACGGAGACAATTCCCAGATAAATTAATGACTGAATTGTGATGAGCAAATGTTTGGCAACAAAATGTCAGGCCGTCTTCCTGTCCAGACTGCGATACTGGATCGCCTCGGCAATATGTTCTTCACGGATATGTTCATTTCCTGCCAGATCGGCAATGGTGCGGGCAACCTTGAGAATCCGGTTGTAAGTACGGGCAGAAAAACCGAGGCGATCTGTGACCAGTTCCAGCATACGGTTGCCGGCGGCGTCCAGCTCACAGTATTTTTTGATGAAGCGGGGAGTCATCTGGGCGTTGCAGTGAATTTTGGTGCCTTTGTAACGTTCCGACTGGATAATTCGCGAGCGTTCCACCCGTCTGGCCACTTCAGCGGAACTTTCCGCTTCACCGCGATCAGAGAGGTCACGATATTTTACGGCAGGCACTTCAATATGAATATCTATGCGATCCAACAGTGGACCGGAGATACGGGAACGGTAACGGTGAATTGAAATGGGCGTACAGGAACAGGCGTGGATCGGGTCTGAGAGGTAGCCGCAGGGGCAGGGGTTCATGGCCGCCACCAACATGACCCGCGCCGGGTAGGTCAGCGAAACCAACGAACGGGATATGGTTACCCGCCCATCTTCCAACGGCTGGCGCAACACCTCCAGCACGTTCTTCTTGAACTCGGGCAGCTCATCCAGAAACAGGACGCCGTTATGGGCCAGGGAGACTTCGCCCGGCTTGGGGGTGGAACCGCCGCCGATCAGCCCCACGTCGGAAATCGTGTGATGGGGACTGCGAAAAGGTCGAACCGCCAGCAGGGCGCGTTCCTTGTCCAGCATGCCGCTGACGCTGAAAATTTTTGTAGTTTCAATAGCTTCATCAAAAGACATCTGTGGCAGGATGGTGGGAATTCGGCGGGCCAGCATGGTCTTGCCGGAGCCGGGAGGCCCTATCATAAGCAGGTTATGTCCACCACTGGCCGCCACTTCCATGGCGCGTTTAGCACTTTCCTGCCCTTTGACTTCACTGAAATCCTCACCATATTCGCAGGCATTGGAGAACAGCTCATCCAGATCGATCCGGCAGGCGGCAATCGCCTCCCGCCCAGAAAGAAACTCCACCACCTGAGACAGTGTTGTGGCACCGATTATTTCAATACCTTCAACAACCGCTGCTTCCGAGGCATTCTCCAGCGGCAGAATAATACCGGTCAAACCGGCCCGTTTGGCGGCCACCGCCATGGGCAGGGCGCCCCGGATGGATTTAAGGCTGCCGTCCAGTGAAAGTTCACCCAGCAGAATGTAATTTTGCAGCAGGGTCGGCTTGACAACGCCGGTAGCAGCCAGAATGCCAATAGAAATCGGCAGGTCAAAGGCGGTGCCCTCTTTTTTGATATCAGCCGGCGCCAGATTGGCTGTGATACGTCGGGCAGGGAAATCATAGCCGGAGTTCTTCAGGGCGGCCCTGACACGGTCCTTGCTTTCCTTGACAGCACCGTCAGGCAGTCCGACAGTTGCAAAAGCTGGCAGACCGGGGGCCAGGTCGACCTC
>JBGSQR010000075.1:0-5759 GCA_041737975.1 Geobacterales bacterium
ACCCTGACCAACCGGCCGATTGTAGTAACTGATGACTCTGTTGTCTCCATTACCGTCAAATCATCCTTTGATGAAAAAGTCTACCTGACCATGGATGGCCAGACCGGATTTGAACTGCAGGAGGGTGATTCGGTTGAGGTACGCAAGGCATCAGCCGCAACAGCACTGATTGTATCCCGCAACCGTGATTACTTTGAACTTTTACGAACAAAACTGAAGTGGGGCGAAAGATAATCTGGGAACTGATGACCCGGGACTCGGGACCAGTTACCTTAACCGAGGTAATATGCTGACTGACCTTTCTATTACCAATGTTGCCATTATAGATTCCCTGCGCCTGTCCCTGCGGCCGGGACTGACCCTTTTGACCGGTGAGACCGGAGCCGGAAAATCGATTATTATTGATGCTGTCAGCCTGATCATGGGTGGGCGAGCCTCAAGTGAACTGATCCGTTCCGGTGAAGAAGAGGCTATAGTTGAGGCGCTGTTCGACATTTCCAACCTGCCGGAACTAACCCAACTACTAGCTGATTCAGGTTTTGATTCCGATGGTGAGCTGCTTGTTAAACGCTCCATTTCACGGGCCGGCAAAAACCGGATCTTTATCAACGGCGGCATGGCAACTCTGACCCTTTTGACTGACATTTCCAGCCGCCTGATCAATATTTACGGACAGCACGAATCTCAAACCCTGTTACGCCCAGAAAACCAGATGATGTTGCTGGATTCCTTTGCCGGAACCATCAGTCTGCGCAATGAGTTCAGTTCACTTTATAATGATCGGCAGAATGTTCAAGATCGTTTAACCCACCTGGACGATCAGGTGCGCGAAACAGCACGTAAACTGGATCTGCTGTCTTTTCAGTCGGAAGATATTGCCAAAGCGGAACTGAAACCTGGCGAGGAAGAGGAACTGGAAGAACAGCGTGGATTGCTGGCCAATGCAGAAAAGCTGGGTGGCACCAGCTCTGAAGCCTTTGAACGCCTTTATGGCGGAGACAATGCCATTTTAGGCCAACTTAAACGTATCAACAATTCCGTCAGGGAAATTGCCGGTATTGACTCATCACTTGAAGGTATTGCAGACGCTCTTGAAAACAACTACCTGCAACTCGAAGACTCGGCCATGAGCCTGCGCAGCTACTCTGCCCGCATAGAGTCAGATCCGGTCGCATTGCAGAGTATTGAAGACCGGCTGGACCAGATCGGCAAGCTGAAACGAAAATATGGCACTACAATCGAAGAGATTCTGGCCTTTAAAAAGCAGGTTGATTGTGAGCTTGATCAACTTCGTGAGCATGGGCTGGACCGCCAGCAGCTTGAAGCAGAGCAGTCCAGATTATCCGCTCAGCTTAGCGCAAAGGGCCAGGAGCTGAGCAAACTCCGAAGCAGCGCCTCACTAGAGCTGAAGCGAGCCCTGGAGAGTGAAGCCCATCAGTTGGCCATGAAAAACGCTCAGATAGAAGTAGCACTGACTGTACTTCCGGAGCCACGTACTACCGGTTACGAACGTATTGAACTGCTCTTTTCACCTAACCCGGGTGAAATCCCTCGTCCGCTGGCCAAGATCGCCTCTGGTGGTGAGTTATCCAGACTGATGCTGGCCTTTAAACAGGTACTGCCGGAAGGTGATGCCCCAACCTTGGTCTTTGATGAGGTTGATACAGGCATAGGTGGGGCAACATCAGACGTTGTCGGCAGGAAACTTAAAAAAGTTGCTGCCAGCCAGCAGGTTTTCTGCATTACACATCTGCCACAAGTTGCAGTTTTTGCCGACCAGCACCTGCGGGTAGAAAAACAGGTCTTAAACGGTCGCACCACAACTGTTGTAAGCGCACTGGACGATTCAGCCCGAATCGAGGAAATTTCTCGCATGCTTGGTGGTGCCAATATCACCGACACCACCAGAAGACATGCAAAAGAGATGTTGAGCTCCGCAAAAGCCTGAAACAAGGGAAGGTATTCAAGTATGGGGCTGGTTCAAATAGATAACCTGACAGAGGGAATGCTGCTTGCCGCTGACACGCATGACCGGAACGGACGCCTGCTGCTGACACAGGGAGCTGAGCTGACCAATCGCCATATCCGCATGTTTATGACCTGGGGCATTCAGAAGGTTGACATTCAGGATTATGACGAACCGCTTTCTGAGACTTCCGATGGTGATGTTATTGCACCGGAACTGTTGCAGAAGGCGGAAGAAGAGCTAAAGTTGCTGTTTCGCAAAAACGACCTCACCTACCCGGCAATTATAGAACTATTTCAACAATGCCTGACCAGAAAGGCACGCAATGAGAACAGATAGACCGACACTGGAAAGTATTGTCAACAGTGCCTCAACGGTCTATTCCCTGCCGCTGATTCACGAACGGCTGACACAGGCCATCAACAACCCGCGCGCCTCGATTTCAGACATTACTCTAATAATTTCCGAGGATCAGGGACTCTGCTTCCGCATCCTTAAACTGGCTAACAGTCCCATGTTCGGCTATCACAAGAATATCGATACCATCACCAAAGCAGCAACCATCATAGGCACTCAGCAACTGCGCGACCTTTCGCTGGCGATTTCGGTAATCGGTGTTTTCAAGGACATCCCGGAAGATATCATCACCATGACCTCTTTCTGGAAACACAGTATCAGCTGCGGAATTGTTGCACGAATTCTTGCATCCTGCCGAAGAGAACCCAACGTGGAACGTTTTTTTGTGGCTGGGATACTGCATGACATCGGCCAGCTGATTCTCTGCACCAGTATTCCAATAATTTTACGAGACATATTAAAGCAAAGTGAAGAATCAAACAGAATGCTTTATGAAGTACAGCGCAGCGAACTTGGTTTTGACCATGCCGAAGTCGGCGGGGAGTTGCTCAAAAAATGGAAAATCCCGCTTTTGATTTCCGAGCCTGTATCATGCCATCACGCCCCCATGCGCGCCACTATTTACCCACAAGACGCCGCTCTGCTACATGTATCAGACTTAATAGCTCACGCCCTTCAAGCTGGCTCCAGCGGAGAACATTGTCTGCCCCCCCTGAACAAGGAAGCCTGGGAAATACTTAATATATCCGTAAGTTCAATAGCTGGAATTATCCAGCAGGCTGACACCCAGATTGAACAGACCATGGATAGCATTTTCGGTGGGGCTGACTGATGAAAAATACTCCGGATAACATTTCATCAGAGCTTGAAACCCTGAGGGATCGGAACCTGTTCCTGGAAGAGTGCAACCAACGCAATATCAATATTCTTGATGTACTGGCCTCCAGCAGAGACTTTCAGGAGGACTTGAATAGTGAGCGAGAAAACAGTTCGATCTTCAAGGCAACTTTTCAGCAGTTAAAAAGACTCCTTCCTTTTCACAAAATGGCCTTCTACCTCAACACCGATGACAATAGTTTCGACCTGTCTGAATGCCTGCCAACCGATTGTAGCGAAGAGATGGAACGTGAAGTTGATCAAAAAATCAGTGATGGCAGCTTTGCCTGGGCCCTCAGTCAAAACCACCCGCTTTTTGTACCAGCTATCAAAGATGATCAAAGTGTAGTACTACAGGTTATTGCCACAAAAAGCAGGATTTCCGGTATGTTTATAGGAATAATGCCGGGAAGCAATAGCATTATTGATGCACCGTCACAGAATGCACTGACCATAATTCTGCTGAATACGGCCTATGCGCTGGAAAGCAACAGACTCAACAATACAATCAAGGACCATGTGCAGAACCTGGAACAGAAAGTTACTGAAAGGACCAGAGAACTCCAGAATGCCCGCAAAATAGCAGAAACAGCCAACCGCTCAAAGAGCGTTTTTCTGGCCAACATGAGCCACGAACTCAGGACCCCGCTGAATGCGGTTATTGGTTTCAGTGATGTGCTTTTATCGCAAAGTTTCGGGCCGATCAATGAAAGGCAACAGGAATATCTCGGCTACGTTTTCCAGAGCAGCCGCCATCTGCTGGATCTGATTAATGACATTCTGGATCTTTCAAAGATCGAGGCCAACAAAATGGAGCTGCGGTTGATCGATGCAAACATGGAATCTATCCTGAAGAACAGCCTGATAATGCTTAAGGAAATTGCCCATAATCGTAAAGTACAAATCACGCTCAATATTGAACCATCACTACCGGCAAAGATAAGGGTCGACGAGCGGATGATCAAACAGGTCATGTTTAACCTTCTTTCCAATGCGGTAAAATTTTCACCATCCTCCGGCAATGTTTCAGTTCATGCAGCCGGCGAAATTAAACTCGACAACCTTCCGCATAATGCTGTCAGCCTGCTGGGTGAAGCAGCAAATCCGGAAAGCAACTATCTTGAAATTGCTATTACCGATAGCGGCATCGGAATTTCACCGGAAGACCTTGAACGCATATTCAAACCCTTTGAGCAGTCTGACAACTCGGCAACAAGGGAATTTGAAGGCACCGGACTTGGGTTGACTCTCTGCAGAGAATTTCTGGCACTTCACAAAGGTGCCATCTGGGCTGAAAGCAACGGCCATGGCACCGGCAGTACATTCAGGCTGATTTTGCCGCAATAGTTTGATTATTTTTCAGGGTGGATATTTTGATATCAGTGATTTCAGAAAAATCTAAATTAGTTCTGTTATGCGACGATAATCTGCTGAATCGCAAATTAATAACAGCTTTTCTGCATGGTCCGGAATACCGGATTATGGAAACCGAATGCGGTAACGACTGTATCAAGACCGCCACCAACAGCTCGGAACAGATCGATATAATTCTGCTGGATATCGGCTTGAAAGATATTAGTGGAGTTGAAGTCTGCCAGGCCATAAGGGCCAGTGACAAGGAATACCTGCATCATCTGCCGATTATTGCTTATACCGCCCACGCTATGGAAGAAGACTGCCGGGAATATCTGGCAAACGGCTTTTCGGATGTTTTAATCAAACCGATTGTGCAAAATGATCTTCTTCGCATACTGGAAAAACATCTGGCCTGATCATAATTGATATCAAACCAAATTATTTTAAACGTTTTAAATATACAAGGAAACATGATCAATGAAAATTCTGATTGTAGAAGATGACCTGTATAGCCGCAAACTGATGGGTGCCTACCTGGAGAGCTACGGAGAATGTGATCTGGCAAGTAACGGCAAAGAAGCGTTGGAAGCCATAGTTCTGTCACAGTTACAGGGGGAACGTTACAGGTTGGTCTGTCTGGACATCATGATGCCCGGCATGAGCGGCCTGGAGGTGCTGAAGCATCTCAGAAGCGTGGAAAACGAGCTAAAAATCAAGCCGGATGAGGAAGCAAAAGTCATCATGACTTCTGCCCTGCAGGACGGTGAAAATGTGATGGGGGCTTTCCGGGAGCAGTGTGACGGTTATCTGGTAAAACCGATTGATAAAGAGAAATTGTACAAAATGATTAATGACCTTGGGCTGGCATAACTTCTGGCCGGCTTTAATCCTTGACCGTCATTGCCAGCCAGATCCCACCCAGCACAAAAATAAAGTTGGCTCCCCAGGCGGCCACAACCGGCGGCAAGACTCCACTGCGACCATAGGACAACAATACCGCATTAACAACGAAGAACACAAAACCGATGCCAATGCTGGCGCCAATGCCAAGTGCGATACTGCCGGAGCGGCTGTTGCGCAATGCAAACGGAATCCCCAGGATAACCATTACAAAAGCCGCAAATGGTGCTGACAGCTTGTTATGCATCATCGTCAAATATTGGTAAGCCTGATAACCGCCGTTCTGAAGACTCTCGGAATATTC
>JBGSQR010000094.1:0-10708 GCA_041737975.1 Geobacterales bacterium
GAAATCCTTTTCCCCATGAAAGACTGCCCGATGTTCCTCAAAAGCTGCGATTACTGTTGATGCAACAGCCTGACCGGCATTTGCGTCTGAGATAATAATAAAATCATCCCCGCCAATATGTCCGCAAAAAGCAGCTCCTCCCAGGGTTTCTCGAATTGCCGCCTGAGTTATCTCTCCAAGTGCCTTAATAACCACATCGCCCTTTTGAAAACCATAAAAATCATTATAAGGCTTGAAATTATCTATATCCACATAGGCGATATCAAAACCGATACCACTTTTCAGTCTGTCGGTGATTTCCCGCTGAATGCTCTCATTACCCGGCAGTCCCGTAAGCGGATTGGCACCTTTTGCAAGCGTCAGGTTCATATCCGTAATTGCACTGATAAACAAATTAACATCCACAAGTCCTTCATATTTACCGTTTCTGGTCACACAAACATTATCCACCCTGACATCATTCGATAAGGACTGGATCTTATGAGCAGCGTCCTTGATCAACGAACCGGCTTCAAGCTGTAAAGGTATGGGGCTCATCAGGTCGCGCATTTTTTTATTATGATTGATCTGATAAGCAAATCCATGCATACCGATGACATACTCTTCCAGAAATACAGATCGATTGATAACACCTTGCGCAATACCATTATCAACTATAGGAATAACTTGCAGGCCTTTATCTACCTGAAAACGCTTGAGTACATTTGACAGATTATCACTCGGCAGGGATGGTAATACCTGCGCGGAAATATCTGCAATGAATTCCGCCGATGTGTGATCCTGTGAAGCCAGTTTTTCAAATTTAAGGCTTTTCAGAGCAATACCCGAAGAGACTTTAGCTGCTTTCATCGAATTGGAGCAGATACATGGCTCAATTACAGTTTCTATTTTTCCTGAAGACAAACCACTTGCCAGAAACTCTTCGAAGGCATTGGCCTCCAGCGGTTTTGAAAAATAAAATCCCTGGGCCTCATGGCAATTTCCGGCTCTTAACATTTCCAGCTGGTCAGCTGTTTCAACACCTTCGGCAACGACCTTAAGCTGCAATGCGAGAGCAACAGCAACTATTGCATCGACAATTGCGGCATCATCCGAATCATTGACGATATCCCTGATAAAGGATCTATCTACCTTTATTGTATCTATGGGCAGGTGTTTCAGGTAGGAAAGCGATGAGTATCCGGTGCCGAAATCATCAACGGAGATGCTCATGCCGTACTGTTTAAGTCTGAGCAGTTTTTGAACAGTATCCTCTGAATTGGCCATAATCACACTTTCGGTCAACTCAAGGTCCAGATAGCAGGGATCAAGACCGGTTGATTCCAGAATCCCAATCACCTGATCCACAAAAGTACTGTCTCTCATCTGTTTTCCTGAGATATTGACTGAAACACTGATAGGCGGCAGTCCGGCATCCTGCCAGGCCTTGTTCTGCCTGCAGGCTTCATGCAAAACCCACATTCCCAGGCGAAAAATCATGCCGTTATCTTCTGCAACTCCAATAAACTTGTCCGGTGGAACAATACCTTCACCTGGCCGCCTCCAGCGAACCAATGCCTCTACACCTGAAATATCCTTGCCGTTAATTGCAAATTTCGGTTGATAACAAAGAAAAAACTCATTCTCTTCAATTCCCCGAAGCATGTTGCTTTCAATAGAGTAGCGTTCTTGAGACATTTTTTTCATTGAATCAGAATAAAACTGGTAGGAAGCGCCTGAAATCCTTGCCTGGTTCATGGCCATATGAGAATTTTTAAGCAGGATCTCCGATGAATTTCCATCCGCAGGCAAACAGGCAACTCCCATTACGGCCGGAATAACATAATCGCCTTTCTCGCTGGAAACAGGAGCAAAAAAGATTTTGTTCAGTTTTTGGAGTACAATCGGGATATCAATTTCCTCAACCGACCCACCCAGCAGTATGACAAACTCATCTCTATGTATACGAGCCACGGTGTCATATGGACGCAGTGCCGCTACAATTCTTCCAGATATTTCCTTGATGAGTTCATCACCACCATTATGGCCAATCACATCAACAACTGCCTGATAACCGGTTAAAGTAACATACACCACAGCAGCTTTTCTTTTCTCACGGGTACACAAAACAATCATCTGATTCAGACGATCTAACAACAGGCTGAGATTTGGCAAACCGGTTTCCCGATCATAGTTTTCCAGTTTTTCGGCAACCTGCCTGGCCTCCATCTCCTTGCTCAAATCACGTACAATGGAAATTACACATTGATCACCATTCAGCTCAACCAGCTTGGCTGACATACTTCCGGAAAAACTGGAATCATTTTTGGTTTTAAAAACCAGATTGTAATCCTGAAACGACCCTTCTTTTTTTAGACGTTTTTCAACTCTAACGCAGTCTAAAGGGTTGCTCCAGACAGACAAATTGCTTACTGAATTGCCGACAGCCTCTTTTTCCGTATAACCGGAAATTTTAGTAAACCCTTTGTTTACTAGTAAAATAACGTCATCTTTCAACCTGCTGATGCAGATTGCATTGGTAGATGCCTGAAATGCAGCCTGTAAAACATCTTTGGAAATTTGAATTTCACGCATGTAATTGCGTAAGACAAAAAACAGGACACTACTTGTAACAGTAACAAAAAGCATGCCTTTCAACAGTGAAAGGTCATATACAGCATTTATGTCAAAGGACAATTTGTTTACGGCTGTATCTGAAAAGAGAATCCAGGCTGTGCTGATGACAAAATAAATCAAAACCAGAGATCTGGGAGAGTAAATAGTGGTGCGAAGTGACTCAAAATACTGATTTTCCAATGTTTTCATAAAACTAAAGCCCCTGTTTATTACATATAAATAGTACATAACGTCAAAACACATCTTTCATTAAAATTATAACCGCACTTTTCATAACCTGCTGTAACATTCCGGTAAATTTTTGTTACAGATTGGTTTCATTGGGTTGGAAGTAACTGTTTAATAGGACTAATACAATGATGGGATACTAAAAACTGTATTGATTATGTGGGGTAATAAAGGTAGGTAATATCGATCTATTAATCCGGACAACCATAAATCAAACTGATTTACCACTCGTTATAAGGCACACCATTAGTACCGATCAGCTTTGATCCGCTTCGTACGTCATAGACATTACCAGGTGGCACTCCGACTATGGCTCCCGCTCCAGGGTCGCCGCCCATATTTGAGGTCTCAGCAGGAGGTGGGACCGTCACCCAGGTGGTATTGCTAACTGTAAACGGGTCTTTGGGTATATCACGCAGGTATTTCTTAGCTGTCAAATCAGACAATGCATCCGGATATTTACCATTGTCGGCCTTATATTGATCAATGACATTTCTAAAATTATATAAATCCTCCAGCAAGACCGCTTCTTTAGCTTTGATAACGCTCCACTGGTAATTGGGGACAGCGATGGCGGCCAGAATGCCGATAATCGAGATCACGATCAACAGCTCGATCAAAGTAAACCCACCCCGACCAAAGATTCCGGTTTTCCCAGTCCCCAGTCCCCGGTCCCCAGTCCCGGCTCTACTACCAATCTTTAAGCTTTGTACCATCAATTGCGGTCCCTTCACTCAGTGAATACACGTCATAGACATCTTCGCCGCCCCAGCTGCCGGAATCCGGTTTGTCTGAATAAGAACGCAACCCCCACTTGGGTTCTTCGTTCCCTTTAGGCGGATTAAACGGGTCAGACGGTGTTCTGCGCAAAAACTTAATTTTTGTCCCATTGGCATCGCCAAAATCAAAACCTTCAACCAGAATCTTCAATGTTTCCGGATAGCCGGATTTATTCATTACCGCCTGTATTTTCTTTTCTGTTAGAGCTTTGTCGTAACGCTTTTTAAAGTCATCCACTGCGGTCCGAATTGTCCTCAAGTTCCGGCGTAACTCCAGCTCCCTTGTGCGCTGAGATGTCATATGGGAGAGCGGCATGACAACACTGGCCAAGATGGCAAGAATGGTCATGGTAATGACCAGCTCGATCAAGCTCAGGCCGCTGCGTCTGTGCAGAATCTTCAGCATGCAGCTACTTGACTCCGGTTTGCGGAACATCAACAGGTGCAGGTACATATAGTGGTACTGGTGGAGGTAAAACGGGCTGCAACGTCTTTTCCGTCGGCAGAACCGGCATAACTGGTTGAACTGGTTGAACCGATTTTGCAGGCAATGGCTGATTGCCTTTTGGTTCAGCCCCAAATACCGGTTCCTGGACAAAGGAGGCCAGCGACTTTGTCAGTGAAGGATCATCCTCTTTACCGGATGCGAAGGACATCAGACTGCTTTGCGGCACCGTCACACCACGTACCAGACGCGGTGTAATTGCAAGCAGCAGTTCGTTTTTACTGTTGCTGGTATTGGTATCAGTAAACAGGTCACCGATCAGCGGGATATCGCTGAGTAGAACCAGCTTATTTTTTTCATTGCCGTTATTGCGCGAAATCAGGCCACCAATGATGCTGGTTTCGCCATCCTTCAGACTGAGGACCGTATCCAGATTACGCGTTCCGATAGTGACCACGCTGGTACCGGCTCCCACATCTCTGGCCCCGCCGATCTGCTGACTGACTTCCAGACTGAGCTTGATGACGATTTCGTTGTTGAGCTGAATGTTGGGTTCAGCACTCATCTTGACGCCGATATCGATATACTGGACATTGACACTGACAGTTGAATTGGTGGTATTGGAGGTGGTGATCGGCACCCTGGTACCGACGTTGAATTTGGATTTTTCCTTGTTCTTGACCCTGATTTTTGGGTTGGAGAGCACTTCGCCTTTGGAAAGGGTTTTGCCGAAGTTGTAGGTGGCGTTTGGTACGGTGACATACCCGCCGTAGCCTCTCATGGTAAAGGCACGGACTAGGTTATCAATGGAGGTTGACGAAGTGTTTACAACCGTTGAACCGGAGGACACCACTGTATTTGATGCCCCAGACAAAGTAGTGGACATGAGCTGATTTGAAGGGCTGAAGGCGCCCAACTGCACACTGTAGGGACTGAGCAGCAGGCCAAGACGCTGGGTGTTGGAGTCGTTAACCTCAATAACCTCCACATCAAGGATGACTTCCGGATCCGGTACGTCATTGGCATCGAGAATCTTTTCAACCACGTCGACAACTTCATTTGTGTCACGCAGAACAACCGAGTTGGTTTCTTCATTGACGTAAACCTTTTTCACCTGAAGCATGCCGCGAATCAGGTTAACCGCCTTTTTGGCATCCATATAGTTAAGATGGAATGTGCGCAACTGCAGGTCTTCGTACTGTTTGCTTTTCTCCGGGGTTTTGGCATAGATGATGACAGTGCTTTCGTTGGCGACCTTTTTCCCCAGCTTGAACATGTTGGTCAAAAGATCCAGCGCCTGCTGAAAGGTACCGTTTTCCAGATAGACAGTGACAGGCTGGTCCTTGACACCTTCGTCAAAAACAAAATTGATGCCGGACAACTGGGTAATGATATTGAAAACGTCCTTGATCTTGGCATCGCGGAACTTCAGGTTGATCGGTTTGGCGGATTTCAGGTTAAGTTCATACCCCTGCAATTTGCTTTTACGCTGTAACAGTACGCGGGACCGGGCGGCCTGATATTCCTTGTTGTTTGGGTCGAATTCCAGAGCCCGGGTAAATAAGCGGGCCGCATCCTTGTATTTATTGGTCTTTTCAAAGTCCAGACCTTCATTATAGGCGCTCTGGGCATCTTTCAGGCGGACGGCGATTTCGGCCTGCTGCTTAAAGCGGGCCGCAGTCGGGTCCAGGGCAACGGCGGACTGATAGAGTTGCAGCGCCCCGGCAAAGTCCTGCTGGGCCAGTTTGGCCTCCCCTTCCTTGAAACGCATTTCAGCAGCCTTCTCACGGGCATTCACAAAACGCATGCGAAAGTTACTTACCTCAGGCCCCTTTGCATATGCATCGGCATAACTGTACATTGCCTCCTCATACTGCCCCTTGGCCTCAAAGGCCTCACCCTTGCTGAATGAACGACCAGCAGATGAACAGCCGCACATTGCCAGCAAAACAACCGGAATACTCAAAATATAATATGATGGCAGACAGCGCATTATTTGCGACTCCTCAGTTTAAAAAATCATCTTGCTGATGCGGTTCTCCACCAACGGTATGACAATCTGGTCATTTGTATCCATTACCTGTATGGTCAGCGCCTGATCCGTAATACTGACAGCCTTGTATTTTCCGGCAAAGACCCGGCCCTCCCGGACCAGCAGCATCTCCTTGCCCCTGCTCAGAAAAACGGTTTTCCTGTTGTCTACTTCAAAAAAACCCATAAATGCAAATTGCGTCAGTTCTCTTTTGGGCGCCTCAGAAATGACAGGCGGTCGCGGAATGTTTACCGGGGGCGGTTGTGCCGACCTTACTGCTTCCGACTTTTGTCTACTTGCTTTAATATCTTCCACCAGGAACGACTTGAACAGGTTGCGGCGATAACCTTCAAAGGGAGTCTGTTCACCATCCAGCAGATCAAGCCTGAGCACACGCCCATCACCGGCAACAGGAATCGTAGTTGCCGGGACAGCCGCAACCATAGTAGCTTTCTGGCCCGGTGCATATTTGAGGGTATCCACGCTTTTCTGACGCGGCCATCTCATATAGGCCGAAACAACGGCCGCAACCAGCAACAGCAAAACAATCAGAAGTAACTGCCTCTGACGGTTCATGCCCCCTCCCGCAGATAGACCGTCAGGCGGAGGTTCATACTGACCTGCTCACTAAGTGCATCGCTGTTTGTCATGCTGAAATCATCCACAACAACCAGATCATCGCTGGCAAGCATATCGGCCAGAAAACTCTTGACCGAGATGTAGCTCCCGCTGGTATTCATACTGACCGCATAGGCTGTCAGGTTCTGCCCTTTAACCGGTTCCGGTTTATAAGTGAGTCCGCCGGCATCAACTTTGTTTGAAGAGGCCGTTTCCATGATATCGCCCAGAACCCTTATAAAATCGCGTTTCACGGGTATCCTGGATTTAAGCGTCTCCAGATCTGTTTTTCCCTGCCTGAATTGCAATTCCTTATCCTGCTGCCCTTCCAACGCAACCCTGGAACGCAGATCGTTCCACTTCTGATGGGAATTTCTAAGCTCCGGTGACAGATGAAATGCTGTAATGATGCAAAGAATAACATTTACCAGCAACATAATACCCAGCATGACCAGATGCCATTTTTTGAGTTGGAACAACTCTTTAAACGATCGTATCATCTTGCCACCGCCCTGCAGGTAATAATAAACTGGACACCACTGGACCTTTCATTCAGCGCAGCATTCTGGTGGGAAACCAGCAGAACATCCCGGAAGTACCCGGAACCCTCCAGCTTTTCCAGATAGCTTCTGACAAGCGTAAAACTCCTGGCCTTCCCCTCCAGCTTGATCTCGCCGGTTTTCGAATCCGGTGCTAATGAAGTCAAAGAAACACCTTCAGGAGTGGCCGACTCCAGCTTGCCCAGCAGGCCGAGCCAGTCCCTGCTTTTTTTGACGATGATGGCGTTATAGAACTTAATATCCGTCTGCATGCGGGTGAATTCCTGTTCGGACACTCCTGCCGGATGGGCATTCAACCTGGTTTCATATTTGACAATATCGGCCTTGAGGCGATTCAGCTCCCCTGTGCCACTAATTACCCCTTTTGCATTCCAGGCCATAAACAGCAGCAAAATAACTGCGGCAGACCAGATCAGGCTGTTCACCAATGGGAGGTTGATATAGCTCCTCGTGGCAAGATTTATATCCAGACGCATCACAGACCCCGCATGGCAGCCCCGATAGCGACTGTGGAACGGAACAGGGCGGAGTGATCCGAGGGAGAATCAGTAGATGGCTTGATTGCTGCAATCGTATCCAGTGGTGTGGGTTTGAGACCGCTGATATCTTCCAGCAGGTCGCAGAAATCGCGAGAGACCTCGGGAGAGATCAGGCAGGAAAGTTTTTTAAGCGGCTGATCCGGGAAACGCTCCCGGTAAGCCAGCAGGGAATTACTGATTTCACCCCGGATGCGACCTTGGGGAGAGATGCTTTCCGGAATTGTCTTGAAGCGGCTGAATACCGGCAGGCCATCAACAAAGACCATAATGCCGATGGTGTTGTTGTAAATGTAAATCAGGCCGCCATCCCCCATTATTTCCAGCTGCCTGTTAAAACATCTGCAGATACTGAAGGCCTCCAGTTCGATTCTGGTCGGGTTAAATCCGGCAGCAGTGATGATCTCCTCGTACTGACTGATGACCGTTTTTGACGTCACGGCCACCAGAAGTAACAGTTCACCACTCTCCCTGACCTGCAGCAGCTGGTAATCCAGATGGGTGTCAGCGAGATCAATGGGGAGACTCTTTTTCAGTTTCCAGCGGATCGTATCCAGGCCTTCCGCCCTGCTCTTGAAACGGCTCTCCATGTCCATCAGCATTACGCGCCCGGCGCCATCCGGCAAGGACAGGAAGATATTTTTACCCTTGTAAATGGTCAGGTTGACCGCTTCCTTCAGCGCTGTAATGAACCGCTCCGGATCAACGATATTCGGTTCCCGCAGTGATACACGGACTACAGCATCATTAAATGGACGACTTGCAACCCGCTCCAGCACGGGCTGCGTCCGTTTTCCTCCCAGCAAGGCAACATCGATTCCGGACGAACTGATGCTGACACCTGCGGATTTCCTGTTGAACAACATTTTTACCCCTCACCAGAGTAATCCAGTTAATTGTTACAACATCTCTAAACCCCGGCCTTATCCCCTCACCCGGCCTTCGGCCACCCTCTCCCAGTGGTAGAGGGCATCTCTATTTTCCCTTCTCCCTCTGGGAGAAGGTGCCTCGGAGAGGCGGATGAGGGAGGTTCCAGGTTGCAACAAAAAACTAGAAAAAATATTTAAAACTCTAACTACTCAACAAAAGTAACGCGATTAACTTCGCGCAGGGAAGAGTCACCGGCGATAAACATCTCCACGGCCGATTCCCGCAGAAAGACTACACCGGCCTCGCGGGCAGCCTGTTTTAGCTGAATCACCGGCGCCCGGCTGATGATCAGGTCGCGGATATGGTCGTTCAACTCCAGCATTTCAACGATGGCGGCTCGTCCGCGGTAGCCGGTACTACTGCACTCCTCACAACCATGCGCCTCATACAACACGGCACCGGCAGCCAGATCAGGATCAACTCCGGCGCTGATCAGCTCTGCATCGCTGTAAGAAACAGGTCTGCGGCATTTTTTACACAGTTTACGCATCAGTCGTTGAGCCAGAACGCAGTTCAGACAGGAGACAAAGTTGTAGGGGTCAATCCCCATATGGATAAAACACCCGATAACGTCAAAAGCGTTGTTGGCATGTACGGTTGTAAAGACCAGATGGCCGGTCAATGCCGACTGAACCGCGATCTGGGCGGTTTCCGAATCGCGGATTTCGCCGACCATGATTTTGTCCGGGTCGTGACGCAGGATCGAGCGCAGCCCCTTGGCAAAGGTCAATCCTTTCTTCTCGTTGACCGGTATCTGCAGTACTCCGCGCAGCTGGTACTCCACCGGGTCTTCAATGGTGATGATCTTGTCCTCGCCGGTATGGATCTCGGTCAGGGCTGCGTAAAGTGTGGTGGTCTTGCCGGAGCCGGTCGGCCCGGTTACCAGCACCATGCCGTACGGCTCACGGATCTTTTTGCGCAGCCTGAGGATCTCACGTTCATGAATACCCAGGTTTTCCAGCGAAAGCCCTTTCATGTCGCTGGCAATGCTCTCCTTATCCAGAATACGGATAACCGCATCCTCACCCATGGAACTGGGCATGATCGAGACGCGGAAATCAATAGACTTGCTACCCATGCGGATTTTGAACCGGCCATCCTGTGGAATACGCCGCTCTGAAATATCCAGTTCACTCATAACCTTAAGGCGCGAGATAATCGGCCCCTGAAAATGCAGGTCCAGCGGTTCGCTGGCCCGGTAAAGCACACCATCGATGCGGTATTTGATCTCGACTCCATCATGGCCGGACTCAATATGAATATCACTGGTACGCCTATTCAAAGCATCCAGCAGGGTTGAATTGATCAGTTTGATAATCGGACTGGTATCGTCCTGGATGTTCTCGACAGAAAGAATTTCTTCGCCCTTGTCGGTCTCCTTGACCAGCTGCAGCATGAAGTCTTCCGAGACCTCACGCATGACCCGCCGTGTTCCCTCTCCGTTCTTGATGACCGACGTAATTGACGATTCGGTTGCCAGGCAGATCTGCAACGGCCTGTCCAAAAGCATTTCCAGCTCATCCAGCTTGAGTACATCGGTCGGATCAGCCACCGCAATTACCAGAAAGCCATCCCTGATCTCCAGCGGCACAAACTGAAAACGGAAAGTACTATCAGGCGGCAACTGGTTGAGCAGCTCCTCATCCATCCTGAACCGGTCCAGATCCACATATTCCAGGCCAAACTGTTCAGCCAGCGCCCGAGACAAATCCTCCTCGCAGATCAACCCCTCGCTGACACATATCTCCCCGAAACGCTGCCTGCTACCCAACTGACCCACAACAATCGGCATCTGTTCATGCTTCAAGCTGCCGCGATCAATCAGTATGTTTCCGATATTTTTAGGTTTGATGTATTTCAAGTGAACTCCTTTTAGCGTCTAGCGTCTAGCGTTTAGCGGGTAGTTGGTTGCGACTAGTTTCACTAACCGCTAATCTCTACACGCTAATCGCTATTCAACCAAC